>JBAQHL010000130.1:0-3018 GCA_049288295.1 Desulfobaccales bacterium | reverse complement strand
AATCGAGGATATTGTCATGAAAGGCCTGCCACCATTGCACCAGGACCACCGGCTGGGGGATGGTCCGGCTGATTTGGGCTTGTTTGGCGGTCTCCTTATCCAGACTGTAATAGTCCTCCGGCACCCTGGCCTTGGGGGGCTTAAAGTTGGGGCCCACCGCACAGCCCATGAGGGTAAGGAGGGCAAGGATGGTCAAGCCCCGGCCTAGCTTGCCCGTTGCTGTTTTCTTGTCATTCATACCGCAAAGCATTGATGGGGTCCAGCCGGGAGGCCTTCCAGGCCGGGTAATAGCCGAAAATGATGCCTACGGTCACGGACACGGCAAAGGCCGCCATGATGGCACCCAGGGAAATGTCCGTGGGCCATTTGAGGACCGCGGTGACCAGAACGGAAATGCCCCGGCCCACCAGGATGCCGGCAATGCCGCCGCAGAAACACAGAAGCACCGCCTCCACCAGGAACTGCTGCAGGATAT
Organism: Desulfobaccales bacterium; assembly: GCA_049288295.1. Lineage (GTDB taxonomy): Bacteria > Desulfobacterota > Desulfobaccia > Desulfobaccales > 0-14-0-80-60-11 > JBGSLA01. Next base: position 2,543 of record JBAQHL010000130.1, on the reverse strand, counting down.
CCCGGCTCCAGGCCCCCACGGCCATGCGCAGGCCGATCTCCCGGGTGCGCTCCGTCACCGACACCAGCATGATGTTCATGATGCCCACCCCCCCCACCACCAGGGAGATGAGGGCCACCACCAGGAGAAGCTTGGTCATCATGTCCGCGGTGGAGGTGAGGGCCCTGGTCATCTCGGTCATATCCCGGATGCTGAAATCCTCTGGTTCATCACTACGGATGCGGTGGCGCTCCCGCAGCAACTGGCCGATCTGCTTCATGGCATTGGGTATTTCCGGAGTGGACCGGGCCGCCGCCAGGATCTGGTCAACATTGGTAAACCGGACCGGTAAAGGGGTATTGGCCGCCTGGGCCGCAGATTGCTCCGGATAGAGTTTTACTTTCTTGGTGGGGTACAGCTCACTTAAGGTATTGACCTTTTGGGAAGTGTCCGTGGTGGTTGTGGCAGGGGCGCTCTGGTTGACATTGGACATGGAGGAGCCCGCCACCCGGTATTTGATGGCGGTCCAGGGGGCCAGCAGGATGTCGTCCTGATCGATGCCCATCATGTTGGCCCCCTTGGGGCTCAGGACGCCGATGACCTTGAAGGCCACGTTGTTGACCCGCACTTCCTTGCCCAGGGGCGACTCATTCTGGAAAAGCTCCCGCACCAGACGGCGGCCCAGGACGGCCACCTTGCTGCCGTTGCGCACGTCCTGTTCCGTGAACATGTCCCCTTCGGCCACGGCCCATTGCCGTACCTCCAGGTAAGAGGGGGTGGTCCCATAGATGAACACCGGCACCCAGTTCTTGTTGCCATGAATAACCTGGGTACGGACCCGCACAATGGGGGCCACGGCGCGCACGGCCGGCGCCTCCTTCAAGATGGCCTCGGCGTCCTGGGGGGTCAGGGTCATGACGCTCCCCGTGCCGAAGCTGACGCCGCCGCTGCTGGCGGTGCCCGGCAGGATGAGCAGGTTGTTGGCCCCCATGCTGGACATGGTCCGCTGGATGGCGGTGGCGGAGCCCCGGCCGATCTCCATCATGGCAATGACCGCGGCCACCCCGATGATGATGCCCAGGGTGGTGAGGGAGGCCCGCATGATATTGCGGCGCAGGCCCTGGAGGGCGGTGCGCAGCATCCAGCGCAGCCGGGGCCAGGCCCACAGGGGCCGCCGGGCATGTTCTCCCTTCTCTTCGGGCGCGGCTGCAGGTGCAGCGGGAGCCGGTGCAGTTTCATCGGCCTCCACCCGGCCGTCGGCTATACGGATAATGCGCTTGGTTATCTGGGCCACGGCTTCATCGTGAGTTACCAGGATAATAGTTACGCCTTCTGCGTTGAGCTGTTTGAAGAGGTCGAGCATCTCCTTGCTGGTTTTGGCATCGAGATTGCCGGTGGGTTCATCCGCGAACAGCAGGGCAGGATGGTTGACCAGGGCCCGGGCAATGGCCACCCGCTGCTGCTGGCCCCCGGAAAGCTGGGCGGGTTCGTGATCCATCCGGTCCCCCAACCCCACCCGGTTTAAGAGATCCTCAGCCCGTTGGCGGGCCTCCTGGTCGGAAAGCTCCATGCCGTTATAGGAGAGCGGCATGATGACGTTTTCCAGGGCGCTGGTCCGGGGCAAAAGGTTAAAGGTCTGGAAGACAAAGCCGATTTTATGGTTGCGCAAAAGGGCCTGTTCATCGGAAGACAACCCGGAGACTTCATCCCCTTCCAGCCAATATTGACCGTCAGAGGGACGGTCCAGGCAGCCCAGGAGATTCATGAGGGTGGTTTTTCCCGACCCCGAAGTCCCCATGAGGGCCACAAACTCCCCCTCAGAAATTGTAAGGGATATGCCTTTCAACACTGGCACGTCAATTTCGCCCAGGTGATAGGTCTTGTAAATGTCCTTTAATTCAATGAGTTTCATGGATGCTTACAATAAAATGCAGCCGCGAGGCTTAAACCTGCGCCTGCACAGTTGAAACCTGTGCCGCCAAATATAGAGTATTAAGCTCTACCGGCGAGGCCCTCCCGAGCCGCCGCCGCGGAAAAGCTGAGGAGTGAAGGGGCTGGCGGAAGAGGCGCTGTCCTCCTGCTTTTCCTGCTCGCCCACCACCACCTGCATGCCCTCCTGGAGTTGCGGCCCCATTACCTCGGTGAAGGAGCCGTCTGTCACTCCCAAACTGACGTTAAGAGGTTCCACATACTGGCCCTTGAGAAGCCACACCGTCCCCTTTCTGGACGACTCCTTGGCCTCCATGGCAGAAGCACCACCGGACCCCGCCTCACCCATCTTGCCTTGCCCTTTTTTGGGGGACTCGGGGCGAAAACCGGGAGCAATCTGGTCAGGCTGGGGGATCCAGCGCAGTGCGGCATTGGGCGCCATCAAGACATCTTGCCTTTCTGCCACCATGAACTTCAGGTTGGCGGTGAGATAGGGGATTAACCTGCCGTTGGAGTTGTCGGTGTTAACCTCCACGATATAGGTCACCACGTTTTGGGTCATGCTGGCATTAAGCCGCACTTTTCCCACCACCCCCTCAAACACCTCGCCGGGATAAGCATCCACGGTGAAGGAC
>JBAQHL010000129.1:0-9532 GCA_049288295.1 Desulfobaccales bacterium | reverse complement strand
GTCCTCGGTGGGGGGGTCAATCAGGGCCTTGAGGTCGGAAAAGGGGATGGCGTTGAGCCATTCCTTGGTGTTGTCGGCGTCAAAGGCCGCAAAGCCCCCGTTTTTGGACTGCATGCCCAGGCACCAGGCGAGTCCCATTTCCAGGGCGGTCTGGTGGCGGGAGGGCTCAGCCAGGCCTTCTTTCAAGGCCATGAGCACCACGGCGGAATCGTCAATGTCCGGGTACCAGTTGTTGTCAAATTCGAAGGCCCAGCCCCCCGGCGCCAGGTCCGGCCGTTTTATGCACCAATCCCCCGGCTTAAAAATCTGGTTGGCCAGGAGCCAGTCCGCGGCCACAGTCATGGCCGGGTGTTCAGGGGGAACCCCGGCCGCAGCCAGGGCCCGCACCGCCAGACCGGTGTCCCACACCGGGGAGATGCAGGATTGGAGCCGGAGGCGGTCGCCCAAAGTCAAGGTGAAGTTTTCCAGGGCCGCCAACCCCCGTTGGATGACGAGGTCATTATTTTTATACCCCTGGCAGGCCAGGGCCAAGAGGGAATTAACCATGGCCGGCTGGATGCCGCCCCAGTCTCCGGTTTCCTCCTGGTGGTCCAGGATCCACTGCTGCGCCTGGTGCAGGGCCAAACGGCGCATGAAGGGCCAGTTCAGCCGGGCATAGAGCTTCAAAAGGCGGTCCACCACGACAAACACTTTCTTTAAAGGGGAACCACCCTTTTTCCAGGACACCCGGTGGCGCCCAAAGGGTTCATCGGGGTGGAGAAAAAGCTCGGACACCCCCGAAGACGGCGGCAGCGGACAAACCGGGCGGTGATGCATGACTATGGAGAGGGGGATCATGGTGGCCCGGCTCCAACTGGAAAATTCATAGACGCTGAGGCCCGTCCAGGGTGAAATAAGCATAAATTCCACCGGCAAAAGGGGGATGCCGTCCCAGCTTACCTGGCCGAAAAGCGCCAGGTAAATGCGGGTGAAGACCCGGGAGGCCAAGGCGCCGCCCCGTTCCAGGATAAATTGCCGGGCTTTTTGGAGCCGGGGGTCATGGGCGGGCACCCCGGCCATTTTCAGGGCCTGATAAGCCTCCACCGAAGTGCTCAGGTTGCCGCCGTCACCATGCCAGGTGGACCAACCGCCGTTGTCCAACTGCTGGGAGAGGATCTCCCTGACCAAGCCGGGGAATTTGTCCCGGGGGAGGCCCAGAAAAAGGTGCAGCATCAAATATTCAGCGGTGATGGTAACGTTGGATTCGAGTTCGGCCCACCAGTACCCCCCGGGGGTCTGGAGGGCCAATAAAGCTGAGGCGGCACGGTCTTTCGCCTGGGTCACCTTATCCACAAAGGCTTTGGCGGGGGTCCGGAGTCTGGTCCGGCGGGTGGTGGTTTTGGCTGTCGGCACGGATTTATCTGAACGGTTTTAAATCGAGAAGTATATCACAAAACTTGAAGAACCAAGGATTTTTCTGAGGCCGGGCCAGTCACTTCCTTCGGGAAGTATTGCCAAACGCCGAAAAGGTATTAACTTATGAAAAGTCGTAAAGAAGTAGATATTTTTGACCGATTGACTCACTGGGGTTTTTCTGGTAAGGGTTGAAAAACCCATAGTTAAAAATAACCATTTTTGCTCGATGGTTCCTTTCCCTGTGACTCAGTGGGTTTCCCAGGAGATTCCATGACAACAAGCAAAGAAGACGAATCCCAAGAAATTATTATCCCACCCACCTTGCCCCTGTTGGCGGTGCGAGATGTGGTGGTTTTCCCCAATATGGTCCTACCCCTCTTTGTGGGGAGGGAAACCTCGGTTTTGGCCATTGAAGCCGCTTTGGCAGAGGACCGTTTACTGTTTCTCGCCACCCAGCGGGACCAGGCGGTGGAAAATCCGGAACCGGAGGACATCTACGGGTTGGGCACGGTGAGCCTGATCCTCAGAATGTTGAAACTTCCAGACGGCCGCTTAAAGATCCTGGTGCAGGGCAGGGCCAAAGCCAAAATCACTGAGTATCAGCAGACCCGCCCCTTTTTCCAGGTGGGCCTGGAGGTGGTTTCGGAAGCTCCCGTGGGCGAAGTCACCCCGGAAACGGAAGCCCTCATGCGCAACGCCCGGGAGATGTCGGAGAAAATCCTCACCCTGAAGGGGGTCATGTCTCCGGACCTTCTTTCCATTTTGGACTCCATCGAGGACCCGGGCCATCTGGCGGACCTGGTGGCCGCCAACCTGCGCCTCAAGATTGAAGAAGCCCAGGCGGTGCTGGAGGAATTTGACCCCATCAAGCGGCTGATTATCGTCAACGATTTTTTGCGCAAGGAATTGGAGGTCTCCTCCATCCAGGCCAAGATCCAGTCCCAGGCCCGGGAAGAAATGGACCGCACCCAGCGGGAGTATTTTTTAAGGGAGCAGCTCCGGGCCATCAAAAAGGAACTGGGGGACGTGGACGAGCATTCCAAGGAGATGGAGGAGTACCGGGTGAAGATCGTCCGGGCCAAAATGCCCAAGGAGGCGGAAGAGGAAGCCCTGAAGCAGCTTTCCCGTTTGGAGCAGATGCACCCGGACGCTGCCGAGGCCTCCATGGTGAGGACCTACCTGGATTGGCTGGTGGAAGTTCCCTGGAGCAAGGGCACCAGGGACAAATTGGACCTGAAAGAGGCCAAAGCCATCCTGGATGAGGACCATTACAACCTGGAAAAAGTCAAGGACCGCATCCTGGAATATCTGAGCGTCCGCAAGCTGAATAAGAAAATGAAGGGCCCCATCCTGTGTTTTGTGGGACCCCCGGGGGTGGGGAAAACCTCCCTGGGCCAGTCCATCGCCCGGGCCATGGGCCGCAAGTTCACCCGCATCTCCCTGGGGGGCATGCGGGACGAGGCCGAGATCCGCGGCCACCGGCGCACTTATATCGGAGCACTTCCCGGCCGCATCATTCAGGGCCTCAAAAACGCTGGCACCAATAACCCGGTGTTTATCCTGGATGAGGTCGATAAAATCGGCATGGATTTCCGGGGCGACCCCGCGGCGGCGCTCCTGGAGGTGCTGGACCCGGAGCAAAACAACAGCTTCAGCGACCATTACCTCAATGTTCCCTTTGACCTGAGCAAGGTGATGTTCATCACCACCGCCAACCTGGTGGACCCCATCCCATCGGCCCTGAAGGACCGCATGGAAATCATCCGTCTGTCCGGCTACACTGAAGAGGAAAAACTGCGGATCGCCCAGGGCTACCTGATCCCCCGGCAGCTTCAGGAAAACGGCCTTAAGGCCGGGGACCTGCACATCTCGCCGGAGGTCATCAAATCGACCATTACCCACTATACCCTGGAAGCGGGCCTCAGAAATCTGGAACGGGAGATCGGCACCCTGTGCCGCAAGACGGCCCGACGCATCGCCGAAGGAGAAAAAGGCCCCTTTCCCATCACCCGGGCTAATCTTCACAAGTACTTGGGCCCGCCCCAGTATCTGCCGGAAGGGGAGCGGGAGAAGGACGAAGTGGGGGTGGCCACCGGGCTGGCCTGGACCCAGGTGGGGGGTGAAATGCTGGCGGTGGAGGCCAGCCTCATGCGGGGCAAGGGCCAGCTTACCCTTACCGGCCAGTTGGGGGATGTGATGCGGGAGTCGGCTCAGGCGGCCCTGTCCTACGCCCGGTCCCGGGCTGACCTCCTGGGGCTCGAATCCAACTTCTACGAAACTCTGGATGCCCACATCCACGTGCCCAGCGGGGCCACGCCCAAAGACGGGCCGTCCGCGGGCATCACCATGGCCACGGCGTTGATTTCGGCCCTCACCCAGGTGCCGGTGCGCAAGGACGTGGCCATGACCGGGGAAATCACCCTCAGAGGCAAAGTTTTGCCCATCGGGGGCCTCAAAGAAAAGGCCATCGCGGCCTTAAGGGGGCACATGCAAAAGGTCATCATCCCCGAGGCCAACAAAAAAGACCTGGTGGATATACCCAACTACGTCAAACGCAGGCTCAAGTTTGTTCCGGTGAGCAACGTGGATGAGGTGTTGAGGGAAGCCCTGGTGCGTTCGCCCTTTAAACCTGCGCCCCGGGGGAAGGCCTCCAAGGGCCGTCTGTCCGCCCGGGCCAGCCGACCGTTAGTCTAAATAGGGCAAGGGGGGAGTCGGCTTCAAAAAACTCCCCCCTCTTTCTCATCGTGCTCCATAAAGGAAACTTGCCGGCACCACAGCAGGTTCAGCCTCCGACTCCTGAATCTGCTCAAAAATTTCTGCGTTAGGATTTTACCAAACCTTGCCTTCAGACATCACCCTCAGATGGGCCGCCTTGGGCGTGCTCTTAGTGCTTCTTATATTTTTTGCCATTTCCGAGACTTCGCTTTTCTCCCTGAAGCCGCTGGACCGGCTGCGCCTGAAACAGCGACGGCCCCGTCGCGGTAGGATGGTGGAGGATCTGCTCGGGCACTCCCATCGCCTGCTCATCACCATGATAGTGGGCGTGGAGGTGGTCACCATCCTGGCCACCGTCTTGAGTACCTCCCTGGCTCTCAGCTTATGGGGTGATCAAGGCAAATGGCTGGCATTGCTGGTCATTTCTCCCTGCATTATGCTGTTTGGAGAAATCATTCCCAAGTCCCTGGCTCTTACTTACCCAACCTACCTGGCCCCCCTGGTGGCTCCCCTGGTGCGCTGGGCCGTCGTGTTGTTCACCCCCCTGCGCGTCATTTTAATGCAGCTTAGCCGGGGCATACTGGTCACCTTCGGATTTCGCCCCGACTTGCAGGTCCCTGCGGTCCAGCAGGAGGACTTTGTCCGCATGGTGGAAGAAAGTCACGAAGGGGGCATGATTGCTGCGCTGGAGCGGGATTTTATTCAGAATCTCCTAAGCTTTGGGGATGTCCGGGTGAGTCAGATCATGGTGCCCCGGCCGGACATTTTTTCTCTGCCCCTGGACATGCCGATCCCGGAGATGATCAAGGCGGTAAAGCGCTCCCGGTACTCCCGGGTGCCCATCTACGAGGATAGGCCGGGAAATGTCCTGGGGATTCTCCATGCCAAGGAACTCCTCTATCTCTGCTCCCGGGCGAGTTGCGACCTGGGGATGATCCAAAACATCCTCCGGGCCCCGCATTATGTCCCGGAAAGCAAAAAGGCCTTTGATCTTTTAATTGAGCTGCAAACCAAGCGGCTACGCATGGCCCTGGTGGTGGACGAATACGGGACCCTGGTGGGCTTGGTCACGGTGGAAGACCTCTTGGAGGAACTCTGCGGCGATATTTCCCAGGAATTTGCGGTTGAGGCAAAACCGATCAGGGAAACGGCCCCGGAACTCTGGCGGGTCAGGGCCTCTGTGCCCCTGGAGGACCTGGAGGAGGTTTTGAGCATAGCTTTCCCGCCGGGTGAAGTCGATACCGTGGGGGGAGTCATCCTTGACCTTTTTGGCGAATTACCCCACGAAGGTGACACGGTTCGGTATGAGGCCTACCAGTTCAAGGTGTTGAAAATGAAGGGCACCCGCCTCCTGGACCTGGAGATTCAGAGGGTGAAGCCATGATCATCGCCATTCTCATGGTTTTCCTGCCTCTGCTGGTGTTGGAGGGTTTTTTTGCCGCTTCGGAAATCTCGCTCATTTCCGCCAATTACCGCCGCCTGAAAAACCGGGCCGAGGAAGGCCACCGCGGCGCCCGCATGGCCCTTTGGCTCCTTAATCGGCCCGAGCGCATGGTGGCCACCTGCCTGGTGGGCTCCAATATAGCCGAGATCTCCAACACCATTCTTGTCACCACCCTCTTAATCCAATGGCTGGGAGCCTGGGGAGAAGTGGCGGCCATGCTGCTTTTGCCCCCCCTGATTTTGCTTTTCGCCGAGGTGACGCCAAAGTCCATCGGCCGGCAATATCCCACCCGTTTGTCCCAGGGCCTGGCCCCCATCCTCTGGGTGATATCCTGGGTGATCTATCCCGTCACCTTCATATTCGCCTCCGTCAGCCGCCTTGTTCTGTGGGCCACCGGGGCTCCCAAGACCAGTGAAATCCCCTTCATCACCCGGGAAGATCTCTCTCTGGTGGTGAAAAAGAGCGGGCCGGAGGTGGACCTGGAGACCACCGAGCGCCAGATTATCAACCGCATCCTTCATTTCAGCCTGCGCACCGTCAAGGAAGTCATGGTGCCCCTGGTGCGGGTGGCGGCTATTCCCGATAATGCCACCGTGGCCCAGGCCCTGGCGGAATTCCGGGACACCCGCTTTTCCCGCCTGCCGGTGTTTCACCGGCGTATTGACAACTTGGTGGGCCTCCTCCACGATTTCGATCTTCTGGGGGAGGAAACCTCCGGTCAGAGCATCAAGCCTTTTATGCGCTCTGTTCATTACGTGCCGGAAATTAAGAAGATCGACCGCCTGCTGCCGGAAATGCAGCGCCAGGGCATACACCTGGCAGTGGTGGTGGACGAATACGGCGGCACCGTGGGCATTGTCACCATTGAAGACCTGCTGGAAGAAATCGTAGGGGAAATTGACGACGAATTTGACCAGGCGGTGACCCCCTATAAAAAACTGGGGGAGGGGCATTACCTCATCAACGCCCGCATGGAGGTGGAGGCCCTGAACGAGGCCCTGCACCTGGACCTGCCCCCTGGAGACTATGACACCCTGGCGGGCTTTATCATCTCGGAAATGGGAGACCTGCCCCGGGCCGGCGAACAGGTGCGCTGGCGCAACCTGCGCTTCGTGGTGCGCCTGGCGGAGGCCCGGTCAGTGAAGGAGGTGGAACTCTTTGTCGAACCGCCCTCGGCCTGAACGTTGGGCTTATTTTGACTGCTTTGCCGGCATAAGCGGCGATATGACCCTGGGGGCCATGCTCGATGCCGGGTTGGACCAGGCTGCCCTGGAAGAGGCTCTGCAGCGGCTGGGAATTCCCGGCTTTCAGCTAACGGCCCCACGGGTGACCAAGGACCATCTCACCGGCATCAAGGTGGATTTTGTTTTGGAGGAGGCCCAGCCGGCCCGGAGCTACTCAACCATTGTCGATCTTATCTCGAGGGCGGGCTTGTCGGCGGCGGTCAGGGATCTGAGCCTTAAGATGTTCCGCCTGCTGGCTGAGGTGGAGGCCCGCATTCATGGACAACCGGTGGAGGAAGTGCATTTTCATGAACTCGGCGCCGCGGACACCATCCTGGATGTGGTGGGGGTGGCCTTCGGGGTGGAGGCCCTGGGCATAACCCGCACCCTGGTGAGCCCCATTCCCCAGGGCTGGGGCATGATCGCCGGCGGCCACGGCCGTCTCCCCAACCCCGCGCCCGCAACCCTGGAACTGCTCAAAGGATTATCAGTTTACGGCACCGACCTCCCCGGGGAGCTGGTGACGCCCACCGGTGCAGTTATCCTGAAAGCCCTGGGCGCCGAAAGCGAGATCTGCCCCTCCATGCGCCTGGAGCAGGTGGGCTACGGCGCCGGTAGCCGCAACCTCCCGGGGCATCCCAATCTTCTGCGCCTCTACCTGGGGGAACCGCTTACCCCGTCAATGGGTCACCGGGAACGGGTCCTGGTTCTCGAAACCCATATCGATGACATGAATCCCGAGCTTTATGAACCCCTCATGGCCGGCCTTTTTGCCGCCGGCGCCCTGGATGTGGCCCTATGCCCCATACAAATGAAGAAAAATCGCCCCGGGGTGCGCCTCACCGTGGTGGCGTCGCCTGCCGCACGGGAAGGCCTGCTGGAGCGCTTGTTTCTTGACTCCACGACGTTAGGGGTCAGGGTCCAGGAGGTGGACAGGGTGGCGGCCCGGCGCTGGCAGGAGACCATCACCACCCCTTATGGGGAGCTGGTGGTGAAGGTTATGGAATACGGAGGCCGCCGCCGGTTGCTGCCGGAATATGAGGCTTGCCGCCAATTGGCCGAGAAAGCCGGGTTGCCCCTTCTCGAGGTCTACCGGCTGGTGAGGGACCTTTAAAAGTCATTCATGAGTCGGCGGATTTCTCAAAATGATGTAAGGACTTGGTGGTAAAGGCTATCAACCTATGTCTGAGCAACCAGGGTAGCTGTTCAAGACCTGATGTCATTCATTTCATATCTGTTCGATGGTAGCACGGGCATCCTGCCCGTGGCTGGACGGGCTGGAAGCCCGTCCTACCGTTTTCCCCCCGATCACTACAGCAACCCCTCTTTTATCAGGAATTCCATGCCCCTTTGGGCATAGGTGGTCATAGTGCTGATAATCCAGGTAAGGTGGCCCTGGACCTCGATAAACATGTTCGAGTCCACCATGCCGGTGAGACCGGCAAGTACGGTGCGCACCCGGATCATATCCTGCTCATTAATCAAGGCTATGCCCATACTCATTTCCCGTTCCAGGGCGCGAAAATAATCCAAAAAGAGACGTGTAGCCCCTTCTTGTTCCTGCCCTTTAAGTTGCAGAAGAGCGGGGAGGAGTTGTGAAGCGATGAGGAGTTCTGATTTCAGGCGGTCAGCAAAATGAAACAGCAGGATAGCTTCCCGGGAGTTGTTGGGATATGACTCCGCCATTGATGGTTCCCCCTTTCACCAAGCTGGTGTGAAGAGATTACCACAATCTCGGTTTTGCCACAATGAAGGCCTTGGCTTCTGGAATGAGAATCCTCCATGTTAATGAATCGATGTCTCCAACGCCCGGAGGTGGCACCAGGCTTTCCAGCCTGTGCAGGCGAGAGGCGAAGCCTGCTGCTCTTAAAACGTCAGCAGGCATATATTGTTATTGCAAGAACCGATGGCTGAGCCGGGCGGCTTTGTCGGGGGGGAGGAGGCTGAGAATGGCCCCCGCTTCTTTCCCAGGCAGGCGCCTGAGCAACCGCACCGCCTCTTCCTCTTCCATCTGTTCCAGGAGTTTGCCGGCCCGGTCTGGAGACATGGCCTGGAGAGTGGCCACCAGATGCCGGTTGTTTTCACCCTTAATGCGTTTTTCTTCCTCGATGGTTTCTAACAGCCGCTGTTGAATAGCCTGAAGTTCCTTCAAGCGTTCCTCCACCTCCAGTTTTATCTGGCCCAATTCCTGTTCTTTGGCGGCGGCGGCGGCTTCCCTGCTTAAAAGGGCCTGTCTTTCTTTGTTCACCAGAGCCAGGAGGCGGGGAAGGGTGGAAGCCGTTTCAAGGTCAGACGGAACTGTGGTGGTGGCTGCCTCACTGGCTCGGGGCCCTGTCCAGGTCAGCCAGCGAGAAGGGACCAGAAACGCAGTTGATAGGACAATTTTTAGAAGAAAACCTAAAATGAGGTAACTGTAAAGAGATGTTACCTTTGGCCAGCCGAGAGTGGTAGCATGCATGTCCGTCTCCTCTCAGGGTTTAGACCAGCGCGTCAACACGATGGCTTCGGTTTGATTTTCCAGAAACTTGGTCAACTCTCGCCGAAACTCCAAGAACTTTTTCCCCCGCAGATTTTCCAATAAGCGGCGCTCCTGGTGGCATTTTTCCAAGGCCACCATTTTTTTGGCCACTTCGGCTTCTTCCTGGCTAACCTGTTTTCGCCAACCATCCCGGGCCACCTTGAGATGCTCCAGGTACCCGCAGACCAATTGGTATTCAGAAACACGCCAGTCATGGGAGGTTGTTCCTTTCAGGCG
>JBAQHL010000128.1:0-1890 GCA_049288295.1 Desulfobaccales bacterium | reverse complement strand
ACAAAGAACATATTTTTGCATGATGGGAAACTACCAGCATTTCCTGCAAGGGTCAAGGGCAAGGGAACCAGGGCATGTGCACGTTCTCTCAAAAACCTGGCGGGTATCGTATAGATACCCCTGGACTTTTTTGCGGGCGTATTTAACTTTAGTACATTGAGCCAAAATATGAGGAATATGTATGCACCGTCTCATAAAAATAAGAATAATCAGGGATCTTGAACATCTGGAGGAGCGGATGCACGCCTGGCGGGAACGGCTGTTTCCCCTGGGCCAAGTGGCGCTTCCCTTCCGGCCGGCCGCCGATCTCTACGAAACTACCGAGGGTCTGGTTATCCGCCTGGAAATCCCCGGGGCCGTCCTGGAGGATTTGAGCATAGATCTGGCCGGTCAGAATCTGATTATCCGGGGCCAACGCCGGCCTTTCCCCCCGGCCAACGTCAACCGGGTCCTCCATTATGAAATAACCTACGGGAGCTTTGAACGAAGCTTCCATATTCCCATAGCCATCAACCCGGAGGGGGTCAAGGCTCGCTACGAAAACGGCGTCCTGGAAGTGAAACTGCCGCGCCATCACCCCCGACCCCGGCGCATCCCGGTGCGGGATCTCCATGAAATCAATGAATGAAAACGAGGTGAACGGCTTTATGACCACCAACCATGAAGATATAGATTTTGTCACCCAGGAGACCCAGGAAACCCCTCGGGAACGATTGGTGCTCCCCATTTTAACGAGCTCGGAGCTGGTGCTCTTTCCCCGGGTCATTCAGCCCATGGCCCTTTGGGAGCCCTCTGCTCAAAAGCTCATCGATGATGTCATTCTCACGGACAAGATTTTCGGCATTGTGGCCTCCCGGGAAGAAACGACCACCGGCTACGGTCCCGACAACCTCTTCACTATGGGCACCGCGGCCGTCATTCTCAAGATGCGCAAACCCGAGGACAGCTCCATCCGTCTTCTCATCCAGGGTCTCTATCGCTTCCGCATCGACAACTGGGTAGGCTACGAGCCCTACTATACGGCCCAGGTCACGGCCATCTCCGAGGATTATGAGCCGGACCTGGAGTTGGAAGCCCTCATCTCCAGCGTCAAGGGGCTGTTTCTCAGGATGCTGGAGCTTTCTCCTTATCTCCCGGCGGAGTTGGGCGCTCTGGTGCGGGAAATGAGCGATCCCCGGGTGCTGGCCGACGTCACCGCCGGCAGCCTCAACATCGCCAAGGCGGAGAAACAGGAACTCCTGGAAACCATTGACGTCAAAGCCCGCCTGAGTCGCATCCTGGCTCTCATTAACCGGGAGTTGGAAATCCTGGAACTGGGCAAAAAGATTCAGTCCGAAGTCAAGGGGCAGATGGACAAAGCCCAGAAGGATTATTACCTGCGGGAGCACATCAAAGCCCTGGAACGGGAGTTGGGTGAAACCGATGAAAAAAACCGGGAGATTACCGAGCTGCTCACCCGTCTGGAAGATGCCGAGCTGCCGCCTCACGCCCTGAAGGAGGCGGAACGGGAACTGCAGCGCCTGAAGCGCACGCCGCCCTCCTCCCCGGACCACCAGGTCATCCGCAATTATCTGGAGTGGATGATCGAACTCCCCTGGAGCGTGACCACCGAGGACAACCTGGATCTGGCCCAGGCCCGGCAAATCCTGGACGAGGACCATTATGACCTCGAAAAGGTGAAAAAGCGCATCCTGGAGTACCTGGCGGTGAGAAAGCTCAAGCCCGACATGAAGGGTCCCATCCTGTGCTTCGTGGGGCCGCCCGGCACCGGCAAAACCTCTTTGGGCCGGTCCATTGCCCGGGCCCTGGGGCGGAAATTCGTCCGCCTGTCCCTCGGGGGTGTGCGGGATGAGGCCGAAATCCGCGGGCACCGGCGCACCTATGTGGGGG
>JBAQHL010000127.1:0-3758 GCA_049288295.1 Desulfobaccales bacterium | reverse complement strand
TTGGGGGCTTTGTCATCGAATCCCTGGACCGGGGGCGCATGAAATACCTTCTGGTCAAGGATAAGGAAGAGGCTTATGCCCAGGCCCAGACAGAGGCCCAGGGGGTGATTATCCGGCAGACCAACCTGGAGGACGTTTTCATCAAGTTAACCGGGGAAAGGCTGGCCAAATGAGGTGGTATCCGGTTTTCCTGCGGGAGGTGCTGATTTTTCAAAAGCGGCTGTTCCGGTTGGGTTATGTCGCCTCCATTATTTTTACGCCGCTCTTGTATCTCGTCGCCTTTGGCCTGGGTCTGGGCCGGCAGGTTTCTGTGGGCGGCGCCAGCTACCTGGATTTTCTCCTCCCTGGGCTTATTGCCGTGAGTTCCATGATTAACTCCTATACCTGGATTTCCACCAACCTGACGGTGAGCCGGCTTCATTTCCGGACCCTGCAGATTTATCTCCAGGCCCCGGTAAGCCCCGCAGCCATTGTGGTGGGCCAGGTGCTCTCCGGGGTGGTTTGGGGGCTGCTGGCCTCCGGGGTCCTTCTTGTTCTGGGACTCATTTTCGGCGGCAAGGTTCTGGTGACTCCCGTTTTTATCCTGGCGTTGGTTCTCAACTGCATCACCTTTGCCGCATTCGGCGTGGTGGTGGGCATGAAATCCCGATCCCACGAGGACAATGCCACCTTCAGCAATTTCTTCATCCTGCCCATGGCCTTTTTCTGCGGGACCTTTTTCCCCCTGGACAGTATTCCGCCGGCGCTGCGATACCCGGTGCTGGCCCTGCCCTTGACCCATACCAACCTGGCTCTGCGGCAGCCGGAGTTGAGCGTTCCCATTCTCCTTTCCCTGGGGGTGCTCCTTTTTTATGCCCTGCTGTTTATCTGGTGGGGTATGCGGATCATCAGGGATTACAGCGAGTAATGCCGCGTTCAGTTCTCGGTCAGCCGGAATGACAGGGGGATTTCGACGGTGAGCCGCTCCCGGCCCAAGCTGGCGGGCAGGGGCGGAAACCGGCCCACCCGTCTCACGGTTTCCTGGGCCGCCTTGTCCAGGAGCCCATGCCCTGATGACCGGCAGAGGCTGGTGGCCTCGATGCGGCCGTCCGCGGCAATGGTGAACTGCAGCACCGCCATACCCTGCATATCTTGGCGTTGGGCCATGGAGGGGTACTCTTTGTGCCGCTCCAGCAGTCGGCGCACTTCCCGGAGGTAACCCTGGAGCAGGGACCCTGCCCCCGCACCGGGGCCTTGTCCGACTCCCGAACCGCTGCCCGTTCCCCTGCCACTGCCGCCGCCGCTGCCTCCGGACCCGGTGCCTGTGCTGCTGGTGCACCCGAGGCCGACGGCACCGCTGGCAGACGCCGCCGGTCTGGCAGATTCTATGGGTCTGGCAGGAGGCGCCGGTTTGGGGGCTGGTTTGGGGAGTGTCAGGGCCGGAGGCGGAGGCACTGGGGGCTCCGCCATTTCCAGAGGTTCAGGCTTTTTCTCCGGCCTAGGGACGATAGGCTTTGGCTTGGGCTTGGCTATGACCTTGGGGGGCGCCGCTGGTTTGGGAGGGTGGGCCGGCTGAGCCACCGGGGCCGGGGCCGGCTCTCCGCCACCACCACCGCTGGGCCCCGGACGAATCTTGGTGAGGGTGATGGGTTCCACCGGCACGACTTTTACGGTTTTGGGGGGCAGAGGCGCTTTCCAGGAAAAGGCGGCGGCCATGAGGATAAAATGAATAACCAGGGACCCCAGAAGGGCCCACAACCAGATGACTTTGGGACTTCCCCCCCCTTCTCCCCGAAAAACTTCTCCCATGGCTATTTCTGTTCTACTTCAATGCCGATGCGGGTTACCTGCAAGCCCTTGAGTCGGTCAATAACTTCGATGAGCCGGCCGTGGCGGGCGTCCTTATCCGCCGCGATGACTGCGGTGGTTTCTTTCCCCTGTTTTTGACTTAAGAACACGCTGTTAAAGTCATGGTCCTGGCTCAGCCGCTGGCCGTTGATGGCGATGTGACCCTCCCGGTCAATGCTGATAATGACCGGGATGCTTTCCAATTTGTCGGCCTGGGCGGCTTGGGGCAGCGCGATGGAGAAAGTGCGGGGCAGCATCACCGTGGCGGTCAGCAAAAAAATGATCAGGATCACCAGAACAATATCCACAAAGGGAGTCATGTTGATTTCCGTGATGGGACCGTGAATGTGGCCTTTCATGACCGGCCTCCTGCCTGCCGGGGCGATACTTGCATGTCCTTGGTTTCGCCCTGGGTGTCCACATAGGTGAGGAGAAGCTGGGACAGGCGCCGGGAGCGCTCCAGCACCACGTGCAGGCGGCGGTGGAAAAGGTTGTACATGACCACCGCGGGGATGGCCACCAGGAGCCCCACCGCGGTGGCCACCAGGGCCTCGGCTATTCCCGCCATGACTGCCGGCCCGCCGCCGCCTTCGGTCAAAGCCAGGTCTTTGAAGGCGTGGATGATGCCGAGCACGGTGCCGAACAGGCCGATAAATGGGGCGTTGGCTCCCAGGGTGCCCAGGAAACTCAGGTGCTTTTCCAGAAAGAGACCGATGCGGATGCGCTCGCCCTCCATGGCCTCCTGAACCGCCTCCTTCCCTTGTAAGACGTGCTGCAGGCCAGCCAGGAGCACCTGGGCCTCCAGGGCCCGGCTCTCTTTACACAGATTAATGGCGGAGGTCCAGCCACCCTCGCCTAGTAAATGTCTCAATTGGGCCACAAAATCATCCTCGGCAAAGCGGTGGCGAAAAAAGACCCAGCCCCGCTCAATCATGATGGCCAATGAGGCCACACTCAAACCCAAAAGGAGCCAGAGCACCCAGGCGCTGCCCCCCAGGGATACCTGTAAAAGTGTCTTGGTCAGAGAATCCAAGGTCTACTCCCCACAAAAAAAGCCACGAAGACTGGGCTACTGCCCCCGTGGCGCCTTCATGGCTCTTTCTGTCTATATGATTTTTTCGGTTGGTGCGACTGCTGAGGGTGGATTCATCCACCTAGTGCGAAAAATTATTACCCGAGACTATCCCTGATGTCAAGCCATAACCATCTCCGAAAGGTTAAAAGTCTGCTTGTCTTTGCTGACATTAATCAACATCATTCTCTGCCCAACTGCGAATTTTTTTTAAAAACACAAGATTGAATGTATCTGCTATCCGCACCTAACCATCCGGGGATTGGTGCGCTGATATTCACATCACAGCTGCATTTCAGAGGCTGCACTATCCTACCGATCCTAAAAACTTAAAAAGATCATAAAATCTCTACGCCAAAAGCTAATTTCAGAGCGATTAGTTGTAGCCCTTCAGGAAACGGGGTATTTGGCTGGTAGCCGATAAGCTTTTTGGCTCTGTCAACTGAAGCCAGGAGGCGGGGTTTGGTGTCCCACTTGCGCCGGGGGTTGAAGGTCACCCCCGCCTCATTCCCCACCGCAGTATTGATCATGTTGGGCAGGTCAATAATCCGGGTTTCCCCCCGAAGGGATATCAACGGAGCAGATAAATAACTCAAAGGAAAAAATTCCGAAATTTTCATATTCAGTTTCTATGGGGTAATTTTACTAGAAAACTATATTTATATCAATTATTACAATAGGTTAATTGTTCGAGCACTGTAAAAACTCCGAAAATAAGCTGCCTACCATATATCATTCAGTACGCCACTCTGGTGTGATCATGCCGGTAAGCGGAAGATTTTCCATTAAAAAGTGAAGATTTCCAATGTAAATTGACCCCCCTCGTGCATCAAAAATTTACCACCCTCTGTCCTTTGCC
>JBAQHL010000126.1:0-5455 GCA_049288295.1 Desulfobaccales bacterium | reverse complement strand
AGGTTATTGTTATCATCCCAGGTTGCCTTGTCAAGAAGGACGCCTCCCATATTGAACCTTTTGCAAGAATCATTCCTTCCCTGGGCTTAAAAAAATTCCATCAATGCCATCAATGGGTTATTCCCCTTTGGTTTTTGCCAAAACCCTGTCTTGAAAAGTTTCGAGTTTCGACTTTCGAGCCGTAGGGTGCAGCATGCGAACCATGATTTCTGGTTTTAGCGGGCGGGGACGCCCGCCCTACCGGCTTTTCATGATTTGCGGGTGGGCCTATGGCCCCTGAAAAACTGAAAATGCTTGGTGACACAGGTTTTTCACCCGTATCCGGGAATCCAGCCCGACTGTTCCCCACCAGATCTGGTGGATGGTAGCACGGGCATCTTGCCCGTGCCTGGACGGGCTGGAAGCCCGCCCCACCGATCCCAGGGAGGGTTGGGAGAAAATAGAGGCAATTGAACTCCTCAAGGCAGTCCAAAGGACCCTGAACGACTGCGAAAAGCATTCTTGGGGGGCGCAGGAAAGAATCGTTTGGTAAAAGTTTTTCTCGATTGGCAGAAATGACATTGTCGGGGCGCAGCAGGCAACTCAGTTCGCCAACAAGGCCAAGAGACGGGATTTCAGGTCGGGGGAAAGGTCGTGCACGGCTACTACCTTGGCGCGACTGCTCGCGCCGGAGGTAAGCTGCAGGGCTTTTAAGGGCACTTGCAGGGAACGGGCCAGGAAGGCCAGCAGCTCTTCGTTGGCCCGGCCTTTTTCCGGCGGCGCCGCCACCTTGACTTTGAGACGGTCGCCGTGCAGGCCCGCCACGGTGGTTCGGCGCGCTCCCGGCACCACATGGATTTTCACGAGATAGCCCTGGCAGGTGGGTAAAAAAAACTCAGCCACGGACCCTCAGCCTTACACGCCGTGGATGAGCCGCATGGAATAGCTCATGAGGGTGCCCACGAGAAACACCTTCAGAAAAATGATGGCCGCCAGGATTATGAGGGGTGAAAGGTCAAGCCCCCCATAAACCACGGGGAACCGCCGCCTGAGATAAGAAAGGACCGGCTCGGTAACATTATAAAGGAACCGGACAATGGGGTTGTAGGGGTCGGGATTGACCCAGGAGAGGACGGCCCGGGCAATAATCAGCCACATATAAATTTCCAGGCCGTAATATAACACCGTGCCCACCGCTTGCATCAAGTAACCCAGCGCGATCATAAGGCCGCCTTTCGGGAAAAATCATTTAGTTATAGGTTGCCTGGCCAAAGATTGTCAAGACTTTCCAGGTTTCGCCCCACATTCTGAAGCCGTTGCGCCCCTGCCAGACATTCAATACAATCATAGCACTTTAGCGGCCCCAGGTCTGTCTTTAACGCTTACAGGATCTGATGAAGTGGCGAATCAAAAAGCAATGCTTATGTTGTTGAGAGGGCCTTTTTTTAAGATTTTATCCCGATGCCCTCAAACGCTGACCATGGGACTTGGACAATCCGACACCTTCGCCGCTTTGCGGCACCGCAACTTTCGCGTGTTTTACAGCGGCCAGACTATTTCCCTACTGGGCTCCTGGATGCAATCGGTGGCCTTGAGCTGGCTGGTCCTGGTGCTTACCGACTCTGCTTTTTGCCTGGGTCTGGTCAACGCCCTTCAAGCCGTCCCCATTCTCATTTTTTCTTTTTTAGGGGGAGTGGTGGCGGACCAGGCCCGCAAACACCGGCTGCTCTATGCCACCCAGGGAGGCATGATGGCGGTGGCCCTGGTGCTGGGTTTTCTGGTGGCCACGGACCTCTTGAATATCTGGCTGCTCTTTGTCCTGGTCTTCCTGGCCGGCACGGCCCTGGCCTTCGACATTCCCATACGCCAGGCCTTCATCGTGGAGCTGGTGGGCAGGGCCGACCTGCCCAACGCCATTGCCTTAAATTCCACCATGTTCAACGGCACCCGGGTGGTGGGCCCGGCCCTGGCTGGGCTCCTCATCGCCCAGGTGGGCATGGCCAATTGTTTCTTCCTGAACGCCTTGAGTTTCCTGGCGGTGCTTCTGGCCCTTTTCTGGATGAAACTCCCTGTGCCTAAAGAAATACCGCGCTCATCCATCAAAGAGGCTTTGGGGGAGCTTAAGGACTTTGTCCAGGGAAACCAGGACATCAAGCTGATCATGATCCTCATGACAGCAGTTTCCATCCTGGGCCATTCCTATTTTGTCCTGATGCCCATCATCGCCCGGGATGTTTTAGGGGCCGGCCCCCAGGGATTTGGAATGCTCATGGCCATGAGCGGCCTGGGCGCCTTCGCCGGGGGCCTGGCCCTGGCCCGGCGCTTGACCCGGCATCCCCCCATGCCCTCCTTCCTGTGGGGACTGGCCCTTTTCCTGGCGGGTTTGCTGGCCCTGTCCCTGTGCCGGGATTACTACCTGGCCCTGGGGGCCATGGCCCTCATCGGGGTGGGCATGGTGACCCAGCTCTCCACGGGCAACAGCCTCCTGCAGCTCAATGTCCCGGACCAGATGCGGGGACGCATCATGAGCCTGTTCAGTTTTATTATCATCGGCTCGGTGCCCTTTGGCGGCATGCTCTACGGCATCGTGGCCACCTATGTGGGCCCCTGCCTGACCCTGACCCTGGGGAGCCTGTCCGCCGCGGTCGTCTCGGCCTACATTTTGCTGAGCTACCCGAGCCTGCGTCAGCTCAAATTCCAGGGGATCGAAGACCCCCCGGCCCCGACCCTGCCTCCCCGGGTGACCCCGCCGCTGGGGTAATTTCTGTTCTCGGTTTTCGGTTTTCTGTTTTCGGTGGGGGAGAAAAAATGAGTAAATTTAATGGTCCTGGTAATATTTCGGTAGCACGGGCATCCTGCCCGTGCCTGAACGGGCTGGAAGCCCAGCCTGCCGCACAGATAAAAGGAACTGGGGGAAGGGAGCAGGCAGCAGGGGTTCCGCGACCCCTGGCCCTCTCCCTCAACCTGACTTCTATCGGCCCGGCCAACCTCCAAAAAGTTTTGGTAGAGCATAAAAAATTTTGATATAATATTTCGATTTGTAAAATTCACACGCATTGCAAGGGCGGGTTGGTGCCTCAGGGTGGCCCCGCCGGCTGCAGTGCGGCGGAAACCAACCAGGAGGAAGTATGTCACTTGTCACCATGAAGGAACTGTTGGAGGCCGGCGTTCATTTCGGCCACCAGACCCGCCGTTGGAACCCCAAGATGGCCCCCTACATTTTCGGGGCCAGAAACGGCATCCACATCATCGATCTGCAGAAAACCGTGCAGTTCTTCAAGGTCGCTTACAATTACGTCATGGAAACGGTGGCGGACGGCGGCGTCGTCCTGTTCGTGGGCACCAAGAAACAGGCCATGGACGCCATTGCCGAGGAAGCCGGCCGCTGCGGCATGTATTATGTCAATCACCGCTGGCTGGGCGGCATGCTCACCAATTATGCCACCATCAGCCGCTCCATCGGGCGCCTGCGAAATTTTGAGACCATGAAAGAGGACGGCACCATCAAGCGCTTTCCCAAAAAAGAAATCCTCATCATGGAAAAAAAGGCCACCAAACTGGAGCGGGCCCTGGGCGGCATCAAAGATATGGGGCGCCTGCCGGACATCGTCTACGTGGTGGATCCCCGCAAAGAAGACATCGCGGTGAAGGAAGCCCACAAAATGCATATTCCGCTGGTGGCCATCCTGGATTCCAACTGCAACCCCACTGAAATCGATTACCCCATTCCGGGGAATGACGACGCCATCCGGGCCATCCGTTTGCTCACCTCCCGTATAGCCGACGCCTGCATCGAGGGGGCCAAACTCAGGGAAGAACGCCTGGCGGGCATGATGGATAAGGAAATGGCCGAGGCCATGGCGAGGGAAGCCGCCCCGCCGGCAGCCGCAGAGGCAGAAGCTCCCCCGGAGCAGGAAGTGAAAGAATCGGCCTAATTGGGGTTCCCCCAAAGGGGTGACCGCTAACAACCCTGCATAACCTTCGGCCCGGGTGTCTCTTGGGACAACCGGGCGCTAGCGCGTCAAGGAGAACACATTTTGGAAATCACCGCTGATTTGGTAAAACAGTTGCGTGACAAGACCAACTGCGGTTTCATGGATTGCAAGAAAGCCCTCCAGGAAACCAAGGGCGACTTGGAGGAGGCGATTTCGTACCTGCGCCAGAAGGGCATTGCCGTGGCCACCAAACGGGCTGAACGGGCCACCACCGAAGGTTCGGTGTGGTCTTACCTGAGCCCGGACGCCAAAACCGGCGTGCTCCTGGAAGTGAACTGCGAATCCGACTTCGTGGCCAAGACCGACGCCTTCGTGGCCTTTGGCGAGGCCCTGGCGACCCAGATCGCCCAGACCGGGCCCAAAGACGTGGAAACCCTTTTGGCTCAACCCTGGCAGGGAAAAACCAGCCTCACCGTGCAGGAATATCTAAACGAAATCATCGGCCAGATCGGGGAAAATATCCGCGTCCGGCGTTTCAACCTGTTTGCGGGCGGCGGCCCCGTGGCGGCCTATATCCATTTCGGCGCCAAAATCGGGGTGCTCCTGCAACTGGAGGCCCCGGCCAATTCCCCCGAACTGCAAACCCTGGCCAAGGACCTGGCCATGCAGGTGGCCGCCACCAGCCCCCTGGCCGTGTCCCCGGAGGGCATCGACCCGGTGGTGATCGCCAAGGAAAAAACCATCTATGCGGCCCAGGCCAAGGAATCCGGCAAGCCTGAAAAGATCATCGAGAAAATGGTGACCGGCCGACTGGAAAAGTTTTTTAAGGAAGTCTGCCTGCTGGGGCAAGAGTTTGTGAAAAACCCTGACCAGACCGTGATGCAGCTCCTCAACGAAGCCGGGGCCCAAAGCGGCGGCAAAGTGTCCGTCGCCCGTTTCGTGCGCTATCAGGTCGGCGCCTGAGGATGGCGTGAGTTCCCATCAGCCCAGGTACCAGAGGGTCCTCCTCAAGGTCAGCGGCGAGACCCTGTCCGGCGAAAAAAAGTTCGGGCTCTGCCCGGAAACCCTCCAATTCATTGCCCGTGAGGTCAAGGGCCTCCTGTCTTACCAGGTGGAAACCTGCATTGTGGTGGGCGGGGGCAACATCTTCCGGGGTCTGGCGGCCCAGGCCATGGGTCTGGACCGGGCCGTGGCCGATTACATGGGAATGCTGGCCACGGTCATCAACGCCATCGCTCTCCAGAACGCCCTGGAAAAAGAGGACATTCCCACCCGGGTGCTGAGCGCCATCGCCATGCATGAAGTGGCTGAACCCTATATACGCCGCCGGGCCATGCGCCACCTGGAGAAAAAGCGGGTGATTATTTTCGCGGCCGGCACAGGCAGCCCTTATTTCACCACCGACACCGCCGCGGCCCTGAGGGCCTCGGAAATCGAAGCCCAGGCCATTCTCAAGGGCACCAAGGTGGCGGGCATCTATGACCGGGACCCGGTGCTGGACCCGGAAGCCCGCATGATCCGCCGCCTCACCTATTTCGAGG
>JBAQHL010000125.1:0-2308 GCA_049288295.1 Desulfobaccales bacterium | reverse complement strand
GTGTTAGCCAACCCGATGCTTGAGACGCCCAGAGTCCAGAGCCTCCCAGATATCCATTTGGGCTGATTAAGACCATGGAACCATGAGATAGATGAAAAGCCTGTTTTTTTAAAGGCGAGGAGAAGATGGATGACCGGTCATGACAGAATCAAGGCCCTTTTAGGAACCGAGACGCCTTTCCTGGCTGAGCGCCGAGCCTACCAGCCCCACCTGTGTCCGGCCCTGGCCGGGGGAACGGGCGCTACCCGGCCCCTGCCGGGCTTTAATCTGGACGTGCTCAAAGTGGCCAGGGAACAGCTGCCTTACGTGAGCCGGAATACCCTGGTGGAAATTTTTCCCCGGGAAGGACGCCCCCCCGAGCCCCCCCGCCGCATCGGCCTGGTCCTTTCCGGTGGCCCTGCTCCAGGCGGGCACAATGTCATTGCCGGCGTCTTTGAGGCTGCGAAAAGGGCCAATCCAGACAGTCAGGTCATCGGTTTTCTCTCAGGCCCCAAGGGCATTATTACGAACAGGCACAAAGAAATCACCCGGGAGATGGTGAGCTTCCATCTCAATTCCAGCGGTTTTCACATGCTGGGGACCGGCCGGGACAAAATCGACACCACGGAAAAAATGGCGCAGTGCCAGCAAACCTGCGCGGCCCTGGAACTGTCCGGTCTGGTGGTGGTGGGCGGCGACGATTCCAATACCAACGCCGCGTTTCTGGCAGAAAATTTGCGGGAGATGGGCATCCAGGTCGTCGGCATCCCCAAGACCATCGACGGCGATCTGCAGGTGCCCGGCCTCCTGCAGGCCCCCTTCGGCTTTCATTCCGCGTGCATGGCCTTCGCCACCGAGGTCGGCAACCTGAACTCGGATTGCAAATCCGACCTGAAATATTGGCATTTCAACCGGCTGATGGGCCGGAGCGCCTCCCACATTGCCCTGGAGGTTGCCTTTCAAACCCACCCCAACGTCATCCTCATCGGGGAGGAAATCGAGGAAAAGGAACTCACCATCCACAACGTGGTGCGCCTCATCGCCGATGTGGTGGTGGAACGGGCCGCTCTGGGGAAAAATTACGGCACCATCCTCATCCCCGAAGGCATCCTGGAATTCATTCATGAGATCAATATCCTCATCATCAAGATCAGCTACATCATCGCGGCCTACGACCGGGAGGCCACGGAAGACGAATCCTTCCATAAGCTCTCCTATGAAGAACAGGTGCAACTAATCGACAACAGCGACATCTGGCGGGACTACGACAGTCGCGTGTTTCTGGGCTTCCCCTCCCTCCTGCAGAAGGGTTTGCTCCTCCCCCGGGACGGCCACGGCAACTTTCAGTTTGCCCAGGTCAACACCGAGCGCATCCTCCTGGAAATGGTGGCCACCTATCTCCGGAAGCAGCGGGCCAAAGGGATTTACAAGGGGACGTTCCGCACCCAGAATCACTATTACGGCTATGACGGCCGGGGCACCTTTCCCACCAAGTTTGATTGCGATTACACCTACAACCTGGGCTTTGCAGCCTACAGTCTCCTGGCCAACGGCGCCACCGGCTACATGGCGGCCATCAAGGACCTGCACCTGCCGGTGGAGTCCTGGCAGCCCATCGGCATACCCCTGGCCCCTTTGATGCTCCTGGAGGAGCGCAAGGGCCGCCTGGAACTGGTGATCCAGAAACAGCGGGTGGACCTGGAATCCCGGGCCTTCAAAATTCTGGAGCAGGAACGGCCTCGATGGGCCCGGGAGGACCTGTATCGCCTCCCCGGCCCCATCCAGTTCCAGGGCCTGGGCGCGGACATCAAACCCATTACCTTGCAGTTCAACAGTCTTGATTGAACCTGGACTTCAGCTCCCTTACCCAAGGAAATTTTTCCGATTTAACCCAGGATCTTTTATTGCGGTCTCAAAATGTTCGCGGACAGCCGGGTTAATTGGGGGTCAAATCATCGCCTTATGTGATTTGGGTTCCGCTGTGAAAATTCAAACAAATAGTCTGGATTCAGGCCAAGAGGTATTCATTTCTAAGATTCCAGAGAATGGTCCGTTTTTTGCACAATCATTGTGGCACTCCTGCGATAATTTGCCGTGAACCTGAATCAGATAGAGCAATGATGATTGAGGTAATGAGCCATGTATAATAAATATTTTGGCTTTTCCGAAGGGCCTTTTGAACATAACCTGACCCGACGCTTCCTGTTTCTCTCCGAAAACCACAAGGAAGTTTTGGCCGCCTTATATTATTTTATCACGGAAAGAAAAGGCCTCGCCCTGGTGTGCGGGGAGGTGGGAACCGGCAAGACCATGCTGATCCATAGCTGGC
>JBAQHL010000124.1:0-3251 GCA_049288295.1 Desulfobaccales bacterium | reverse complement strand
GGCTGGCCACAATGGACAGGTTGGTAATGGGGTCCATGATTACCGCGCTGGGCTGAAAGTCGTTGGTCAGCTTGTGGATCATGGCCAGGTGCATCTCCAGGCCGTAGAGGGTGGAACGGGCGGCATGGAACTTGAGCAACCCTTGCTTGACCCAGGGCTCCAGATTAAGCCCGATGGAGCGCATGTTGCGGATGATCTGGTTCTGGGATTCCTCGAAGGCCAGGTAGAGGCAACGCTCGCCCCGGCGGCAGGCGGTGTCGGCAAAGTGAGCCGCCAGGGAAGTCTTGCCGCTGCCGGCAGTCCCGGAGATCAGGACGCTGCTGCCCCGGTAATACCCCTGGCCCCCCAACATGCCATCCAGGCGCGGGATGCCGGTGGAGACGCGTTCGCTGGTGACCTCGTGATCCAGCCCCAGAGAGGTGACGGGCAGGATGGAAAAGCCGCTCTCGTCTATCAAGAAGGGGTATTCATCGGTGCCGTGCACGGAGCCCCGGTATTTGACGAACCGCAAGCGGCGTGTAGCGATCTGGTCCACCACCCGGTGGTCCAGGAGCAACACCGCGTCGGAAACGTATTCCTCGATGCCGTGGCGGGTCAGGGTGCCTTCGCCCCGCTCTCCGGTGATCAAGGTGGTGACGCCCTTGTCCTTCAGCCAGCGGAAGAGGCGGCGCAACTCGGAGCGCAGAATGAGCTCGTTGGGGAACCCCCCGAACAGGGCCTCCACCGTGTCCAGCACCACCCGTTTGGCCCCCACGGAGTCAATGGCGTGCCCCAGGCGGATGAAGAGGCCCTCCAGATCGTACTCGCCGGTTTCCTCGATTTCGCTGCGCTCGATATAAACGAAATCCAGGGCGAGGAGCTTTTGTTTTTCCAGGTCCGCCAAGTCGAAACCCAGGGAGGCCACGTTCTTGGCCAGTTCCTCCGAGGTTTCCTCAAAAGACATGAAGACGCCGGGCTCACCGTAAGTGGCGGCCCCCCGCACCACAAACTCCATGCTCAGCAGCGTCTTGCCGCAGCCGGCGCCGCCGCACACCAGGGTAGGACGCCCCTTTGGCAGGCCGCCCCCGGTGATCTCATCCAGCCCCTGGATGCCGGTGGGGCACTTGGCTAACTGTCGGTGCAAAAATTCTCTTTGCACATCGGTTTCAGCCATAGACCTTCCTCCCAAAAGCTATTTGATATTAATAACTTCCAACCGCCTTTATAAAAAAAAAGCATACATCCTTTTCTTAACATCTTCAATTTTATAATTGCCCTTCTGGGAAATCACGGCAAATTCTCCTTCAATTTAATTGGCTGCTCTATCGTGGATCAGAAAACCTTGGTGCGATCTTGCCAGCCCCTGTAGTTATCACCGAACTTGCAGAAATTATCGGTCTGATCTGCATATCGAAACGGGCTGTTTTGGATCAAGGAGATTTTAGGTGCCAGGGATAGAAAGGCTGGACGCATTACCGGGGAATCTGTTGACCCCAAAAGAGTCGAATATATTCCGAATAGGTAACATTTTTTAGCTGCTTGATAAGTTTCCAGATCAGGGCCGTAACCTTTAATAGCGGAAAAATTTTCCAGCAGGGAGGGAGGGAATTGTGGATGGTCCAGGCGCCAGGAGAGTGATCCCCAAGGACCATCATATTATGTGGGATTTCTGGATTGCCTAACCACATCAAGATAGGAGGCTGCGATGAGACGGCCCAAGCATCAGGTTACCGGCGGAAAGGATCCTTTCGTCGCGCCCGGCCTGCATAAGAACAGGTGGCCCGCAACCACTCGGACTTTTGACGTAACGTTCTTCTGCGCCGGCCTTCCAGGGCGGCTGGGGCGCTCTGCCCGGCGTTTTGGCCTGATATGCTGGCCCTTATCTGATGGCGGCCATGAAGCCGGATATTTTGGCTTCCGGCTTCATAGACCCCCTGGCGAATTATGGCCTGCCTGTCTCCTCCGAGTCTGGTCCCCCATGAATAACCGGGCCAAGACCGGCAAGCGGCTGTTGAACCGTGTCTGGGTGCTCGGCGAGGAGGAAGGAGACCATCCATCCACCCTCCGGTTAGAAGTGATAGGCCAGACGACCCAAAACCATATACTGGTTCTGCCCTTCGGTTATCCAGACATGACGGTAACGGAAGGACGGCCCAATGGACAGCCTCGGAATCATGAAAATTTCCATGCCTAGCTCAGCAACGACCCCAACGTCGCTCCGTTCGTTACCATAGTTATTTGTCCAGACGACGGCCGGGCCAGCCATGAGGAAGGGCACCAGCCGGCCACGGCTGAACCTTTCATCTCCCATGAGTGGTAACTGAACCCTGCCTAAAAAGGTTAGCGCGAACTGGTCCCCCTTCACCTTTCCAAGGTCTCCGATTGTATGGGAGAACTGGTTCCAAGAAAAGTCCACCGCCACGCCGAAATACCTTTGCCAGGCTGGTCTGTAGGGCATGCAGAAGTTGTAGCCGATAATGCCGCCCACGGTTGCCTTGGCATCACTATCGGCAGCAAACAATCCACCTCCGTGACCACCAACCCAAAACTCTCCGAAGTTTCTGGTTCCCTCTTGGGTTGCTGAGGCGGCAATGGTCGGTATTAACAAAATACAGACAAGCACTACCACTAATCGTTTAAACATAAGTCTTCTCCTTTCTGGTGTTGGTTATTTTCCCCACCTTTCCTTCCTCTTGGTAAAATAGGCTCTGGCGATTTCCTCCCAAAAAATGCCAGCCTTCCCTGATAACTATCTTTAATCCTGCGTTCTCCGCCCACTGATAACCACCAGGGTTCTGCCGGCCTCCGTCCAGTCATATAACCACTTGCTGTCGGGCTGCTCCACGTGCACGCAGCCATGGGTGGCTACCGTTATTCTCTGCCGCGGCGGCGGTACTTCGCCGTCGTGAATCGCGGCTCTCGTCGTATAATTGAAAAATATGGAGTACGGCATGGGGGTCTGGTATTTTCGCGAATAATAGTCTTCCTGTTTCACACTCACCAGATAAACGCCCGGTTCGGTGTTCGTTTCATCGTCGCCGGTCAACACCTGAAACTCCCGAACCTTTTTCCATTTTCCATGAGTTTCATAAGCTGCGCCCACTTGCTTGAGTTGATCAATCCAAATAACTTTTTCACCCTTCTGGAAGATGTCTGCCGGGAGAGTTGGACACAAAAGAATATTGGTCAATACTACTGCTGAAAAAAACAAAAAATATTTTTTCATCCGCTTTGTTTTCATGAAGCTGATAAGATGTAGTCCTAAGTAAGGC
>JBAQHL010000123.1:0-3073 GCA_049288295.1 Desulfobaccales bacterium | reverse complement strand
CATTCACCCCGAAGCCGATAATGATTAGATGGTCTCGGGGGATTGATTTGTCAAGGTCCGCGGACAGATGCGCCCCCAATTTTAATCTCTGGGGCCAGGGCCAGCGCAGCACCAGATCCGCGGCCCGGGGCGCCAGCGCCATCATCAAGGGGGTGGCCAGCATGGTAAAGATGGTCACATCCAGGAAAAGCTGATAACTGTCTCCGGAAAATAACCCCTTACCCTGCCCCGCCTTGGAAAGGATGAAGGAAAATTCCCCTACCTGGCAGAGGGCCAAGCCCACGAGCAAGCCGGTGCGTAGGGGAAACTTCAGGAACAGGGCGGCGGAGCCGGCCAGGAGGGCCTTGACGGCAAGCACTCCCAGGGTGAGCAGTGCAATACGCCCCGGGTTCTCTAAAAGGAATTTCACATCCAGGAGCATGCCGATGGAAATGAAAAAGAAACTGGCAAAAACATCCCGGAACGGCAGGATATTACCCAGGGCCTGATGACTGTATTCGGTCTCCGAGACGATGAGCCCGGCCAGAAAGGCCCCCAGGGCCAGGGACAGGCCGGCCTGGGCCGTGAGCCAGGCCACGGCCAGGCAAATGAGCACAATGGACAGCAGGAAAAGCTCCCGGTTGCCGGTGCGCGCCACCTGGTAAAGGACATGGGGCACCACATACTTGGCGCTGACAATGACGAGAGCAATGATGGCCAGCCCTTTGGCCAATAAAACGAGAAAAGACCAGCCGATATTTTCCGAAGCCCCGGCCAAAAGGGGCACCAGGAGCATCATGGGCACGATGATGATGTCCTGGAAAATCAGGATGCCCAGGCTGGTGCGGCCGTGGGGAGTGTCCACTTCGCCCCGTTCCTGGAGCAGCTTCAGCACGATGGCGGTGCTGCTCAGGGACAGGAGAAAGCCGATAAAAACCGCTTCGTTCAGGGATTTGCCAAAATGCCAGGCGAGGACCAGCCCGGCCAGGCAGGTGGCCGCCACCTGGATGGGGCCGGCCACCAGCACCGATTGCCTGATCTGGAGGAGGTTGGCAAAGGAAAATTCCACGCCGATGGTGAACAGCAGCAAAATGACACCGATCTCCGCCAGCATTTCCACTTCGTGAATGGCTTTAATCAAGCCCAGGAGATGGGGCCCGGCCAAAATGCCGGTGAGGATAAAACCCACGGTCACCGGCACCCGCAGCCTATGGCAGATAAACAGGACCACCAGGGACAGGCCGAAGATAATCACCAGATCGGTTAAGATGGGAACCGGCATGGTTCTGCTACTTCTCCATCAAAGAAGATACGACTCCCGATTCCTGGGGCAAGATAACTCGAAAAGTGACGCCGGTTGCCGGAGGTGGATTATCAAAGAATTTTACCTCTCCCCCATGGGCGGCAACGATGTTCTTCACCATGACCAACCCTAACCCGACGCCTTCCTTTTTGGTGGTGAAAAAGGGGGTGAAGATATTCTCTTTCTGCTCCGCCGCGATGCCAGGCCCATGGTCGGTGATGTCTATGACGATCCCTTCACCTTCGCTGACAGAGGTTATGACTACGGATTCTCCCGGGGGAGAGGCCTGCACGGCATTGGCCAACAGGTTAATGAATACCTGCTTCATCCTCCTGGGGTCCAACTCAAGAGGGGAAATATTCGATGAGAGCCGGCCTTCAATGGTCACCTGTTTTTCTCCCGCTATCCCCTTGACAATGGCAATGCTCT
The DNA here is from genome assembly GCA_049288295.1 of Desulfobaccales bacterium. Lineage (GTDB taxonomy): Bacteria > Desulfobacterota > Desulfobaccia > Desulfobaccales > 0-14-0-80-60-11 > JBGSLA01. Next base: position 1,362 of record JBAQHL010000123.1, on the reverse strand, counting down.
CCTGAAGGATAATATTCAAATCTGCCGGGGAGAGGCGGAGATTCAGGGGGCGGGCATATTCCAGCATGTCCTTGACCATGCTTTCCAGCCGTTGGGCCTCCTGATGGATAATGATCAGCTTCTCCCGATGGGGGTCGTCTGCCCCCAGTTTTTTCAGGATGCGCCAGGAAAAGCCGGCGATGGCCACCAGGGGGGTTTTCATGTCATGGGCGATCCCGGAAACTGTCTTACCAATGGTGGCCAGGTTTTCCATTTTCTGGGTGCGGCGCCGTTCCCGGTGTTCCCGCTCCCTGAGGAGGCCCAGGATGAGGGCCGTACCGTTTAGAAAGACGATTTCTATGAAGGCATTGATTTTTTCTGCAGACCAGCCATACCAAATGGACCAGAGAAAGATCAGATAAAAGCACGTTATAACGCCGGATGTCAGCAATGCGCCCCGTATTCCAAACCAAAAAGCCGCCAAGGCCAAGGGAATAAAATAAAATTCCCGATAAACCGAGTGATAATGATATTGCGTATATCTGGTGACAAAGATAAAAGTACTTATGACTGTAATTAAGACAATTATTATCCATAGTTTAAATGTATTCTTGTTAAGCATAAACTTAGGATAGTCCCATTAAAAATAACGATGAGTTATGATTGATTACTGTATAACAAGGTCATCACATCCAATTCTTAGGGGAAAACCTGCTATATTTATATTAGAAATAAAAAAGAAATTACGAAAAAGGGAACGGATAGTTTAGACTATCTTCCAGGGGTCGCGTTTGAAGGGTTGTACTTCGATGCCGAAAAGTGCTTTCATGATTAGGATCAAGGATAATTGTCCCAACCTTGTTGCGAGCGAGTGACTACAGCGGCAGCCTGGCAACCAGATGTAACCATAAATATTTTGTTATTTTATCAGAAAAAGCCTCAGAAAATCAAGGGAAATCGCCTCTGATTGCTGCAGGGGCTCGTTTATTTCTTCTGAATGAGGGCTTTCCCCCGGGAAGTGAAGGAAATACCCTGTTGACCCGCGGCGCCTATCATAACCCCTTCCATTATGGGTTCATTTACCGCGGTCTTGGCCTGCCATTCCACCAGAAAATTGGCCCCGGAGCCGCCTTTGGTGTCAGATTCCTTGACAATGATCCGGGTGGAGGCCAGGGGACCGAGGGTTATGGGTTTGGACAGGTAGCTTTTGATGAGCTTCCCCTCAGAATCATAATAATCCGCTTTGGTAATGGTGAGGGCCTGCCCGGGATCGATATTGCGGATGCTGAGTATGCCGGTCAGCAGCAGCTTGTGTTCCTGATCACCATGATAAACATGGGAGTATACCGGGACATAGACCAACTGGCCTTGGGAAAGCTCCGT
>JBAQHL010000122.1:0-2058 GCA_049288295.1 Desulfobaccales bacterium | reverse complement strand
AAGGCCCGGGTGGTGGAGGATATCGACCACTGTCACCGCTGCGCAGTGCGCCATTACTGCGGCGCACCCTGTCCGGCGGAGGTCTATGCCCTCACCGGCAGTCTGAAAGAGCGGCCGCCCTACTGTGATTTTTACGCAATCCAGGCCCGCTACGCCTTCCGGGTCATCGCCGACGGCCGCCTGGACACCTTCCTGTGGGACGGCTGGCAGGAGGGGTTGAAGGAAGTCAGGGTGATATAACGTCTTTGTAAGGTGCTTGAAAATGCGGCGCCGGCGCCCTCGCCGGCGATAAAACTCCACAGACAGAAGGTTCACGTGTAAGAAGGGACGTAGGGGCGGGGTGACCCCGCCCCTACCGGCCTTCCCCCGTTAAGTTGCCGTTATATCTTTTGCGGACCAATGGTAGTGATCGAATAGTATTTTTTATGACAGGCGCAAAATCTCATCCCATCCCTGCGAGAATGGCCAAGATCCTGTCCGGCAGAGCGTCCCGGTTGGCGGGAGTGACTGTAATGAGTTGCGCTTCGGGTTTGTTTTTTTTCTGGGCGATATAGCCGCCGCCCTTGGCCGCCACCGTCACCAGAAGGGGAGCGGGTGCCGTCCACAGGCGCTCCATGGCCTCCACAAAGCGGCCTGACAGGCACTCCATTTTCCCCACTTCGTCCACCACGATAAGGCTTATTCCTGGAGCCGGTTCCATGGCCGCCAAACCTATCCGGTGCAGGCCCGTCAGATCCACCCCGTATTTCCCCACCCGCAGAGGACCGGGAAAATCCACGTGGCTGAGCCAGGCGGCCTCGCCCTCCAGGGTGACGATTTCAAACCCGACCCGGCGTCCGCCCTGCCGCACTTCCCGGGTGTAAAACCCTGCGGCCCGCCCCGGAAAACGCTCCACCACCCGGCGCACCACCGTGGTCTTGCCGCATTGGGGCGGCCCGGTGAGCAGGAGGCGGGGAAACCGGGAGTTCTTGTGCACGGTCCCCCCGCCGTCTGCGTTTAGGGTCAGGTTGTCTGCCATGTTATCTCGGCAGAGGACATCCCCGGCTTTGCCCTGATTTGGCGGCCACCGCGGTCAGGAGCTGCCCGCCGGTGTCGGCGGAGAGGCCCATTCCCGGCAGTTCCTCTTCCAACAGGGCCAGGGCTCCGTAGCCGGCCACATAGCCGTTTAACCGGGATGCGGCTTTCGAGTTCACCAAGTCCACCAGGTTCGGGTAATACCGGCTTATTTCCTGAAAAATTACTGGAACCTGCCTGAGGTAGTATTTCTGGTGGTAGTCTTCCGCCAGGGTAAACTCGGTGGCCGGGAGAATAGCCGTCTGGACCGGGCTTCCCGTTTTTCCCGCCACCCGGGCCTTGCTTTCCTCGGCCAGGCGCTTTTGCTCGTCATTATGAGTGAAAATCACATTCATGTACTGCCTGGACCAAGTGGCGGCAGCAGGGTTGTGGCTGGCCCAAAAGACCTCCAGCAGTTCCCCGTAGGAGGTTTTTCCGGGATCGAAGTCCACCGCCACGGTCTCGGTGTGATCGCCCAGGCTTCTGTAAGTGGGATGTTTTTTGGTGCCTCCCGAGTAACCCACGCGGGTGCGCACCACGCCTTTGAGGACCCCGAACCGGGCCTCGATGCCCCAGAATCACCCCAGGCCGAAGGTAAAGGTTTCCACCCGGCTGGGCTGGGAGACATCAAGGGGCGGCAGGCTTTTCAGCGGGGCCGTTGCAGCTGGTTGCATAGGCTTCGTTCCTTTTTCCATTGAGTTAGTTTCGTGGCCGGCCGAGGCCGCGCCGGCGGTCAGAGGGGCGAACAACAGCAATGCCGCCAGGACCAGGAATATTGCGGTCCCTGGCGTGGGCCATCCTCTGGGTTTCTTTTTCCGCAAGCAGGGGCCTAACCTTAGGTTTATCGCTTTCATGAAAAGTTTCCCTTGCATTGGGGGGAAAAGGCGGTGAAAAATGGGGATCTTGCCTGCCCCGGCCTCCGGCCCCCCTGTCCATGTAGTTTTTATAATCTAAACATAATCATGGGAGGGAAAAAGGGGAAGGGCCTGGCGGCGCCAGATTGAC
>JBAQHL010000121.1:0-2640 GCA_049288295.1 Desulfobaccales bacterium | reverse complement strand
GATCTGGCCATTGCCGTGGCCATGGGGGAATTCCTTTTTGGGGTGCCCCTTAAAGGCAGCATCATCCTCTACGTCATCCTGTCCGCCGTTTTCCTCATCGTCATGCTGGGTCTGGGGATGCTCATTTCCATCCTGTCGGAAAATCAGCTGCAGGCTTACCAGATGGCCACCCTCATCACCTTCTTGCCGGCCTTTTTGCTTTCCGGCTTTGTCTTTGCCATTCCCCTCATGCCCCCTTTCCTGCAAATAGCCTCCTTCCTGGTCCCGGCCCGGTATCTGGTCACCATCGCCAAGGGCGTCTATCTCAAAGGGGTGGGGTTGGAGGTGCTGTGGCCCTCGGCCCTGATGCTCGTTTTTTTTGCGGTGTTTTTCCTGTCCCTGGCCATTCGCCGCTTTCGGCATAAAATCGGGTAATGCCAAGGTGAGACCTCTGCTAAAATCATGGAGAACACCGGCTTCCGAGGCACCATTTTCTTTTAACCGAAAACTGAAAACCGTGAACCGAAAACCGGCCTAAACCATGCTCCGCCGCCTCCGCCATATCATCCGCAAAGAATTTATCCAGGTCTTGAGAGACAAGAAGCTGCGCCTGTTTATTTTCCTGCCCCCCATCATCCAGCTCATTGCCTACGGCTATGCCATCAATTTCGACATAAAACACGTGCCCACGGCCATCTACGACCAGGACCACAGCGCCGAGAGCCGCCGTCTCATCTCCCGCTTTGCCTCCTCGGATTCCTTTGCCCTCAAGCATTTCATCAGCACCGAGGCTGAGCTGCGGCGCCTCATTGACGACAACCGGGTTACCATGGCCGTGCGTATCCCTTATGATTTCGCCCGTTTGCTTAAATCCAGCCAAACGGCCCCGGTCCAGGTCATCGTCGATGCCACCGACAGCAACGCCGCTCTCATCGTGGGCCGTTACGCCATGAACGTCATTGCCGATTTTTCCCTGGAGGTCATGCAGGAACGCCTGGCCCGCCTGGGCGCGGTCCAGGGCCTCAATGTGCCCGTGACCGTCGAGACCCGGGCCTGGTTCAACGCCAATTTGAGCAGCCGTTATTCCTTCGTTCCCGGGGTGATTGCCATGGTGGTCATGCTGGTGAGCCTCATGCTCACCGCCCTGGCCGTGGTTCGGGAAAAGGAGATCGGCACCATGGAGCAGATCCTGGTTTCTCCCATCCGCCCGGTGGAATTTATGCTGGGGAAAACCATTCCCTTCATTGCCATTTCCCTGCTGGACATGGTGCTGGTGATCCTGGTGGGGGTGTTCTGGTTCGAGGTGCCCCTCCGGGGTAGCCTGTTGGTCTTGTTTCTGGGGGCCATCACCTTTCTGTTTAATTCCGTGGGCCTGGGTCTTTTCATCTCCACCGTGTCCTCCACCCAGCAGCAGGCCATGATGGCGGGCACCTTCTTTTTTACCCCGGCCATTTTGCTTTCCGGGCTCATCTTCCCCATCCCCAATATGCCCTTGTTTTTCCAGTACCTCACCTACCTCAACCCTCTGCGGTATTTCGTGGTGGTGGTGCAGGGCATTTTCCTGAGGGGCGACGGCCTGGCCATCCTCTGGCCCCAAATGGCCGGCATGACCGTCCTGGGACTTACCCTCCTGGCCCTGAGTGTCTTGCGCTTTCGGCAAAGATTGGCTTAGAAAACTGGGGAGGCGGTACAGTAGGACGGGCTTCCAACCCGTGCCCCCCCCTCCTCAAGAAGCCCTCAACAAATTCGGGGCAGGAGTTCGCCGGTGGGGGGGTCGAGGATGCGGGCGGTGCCGATCTGGGTGCGCAGATGCACCCGCCCCGGCGGAGAAGGTTGGGCCACGCCGATGATGCGGGCTTCCCGGCCATAGCGGCTGGCTTGGATTATCCCCAGCGCGGCCTCGGCCGCCTCCGGGGCCACGAATATAAGCATTTTCCCTTCGTTGGCCACCTGGAGGACGTCCAGACCCAGGGCTTCGCAGGCCGCAGCCACCCAGGGTTTTACCGGGATAAAAGCCTCCTCGATTTCCAGGCCGACCTTGGATTGGCGGGCGATTTCGTTTAAGGCGGCCGCCACACCCCCCCGGGTAGGGTCGCGCATGGCGTGAACCGGTACATTCTTTTCGAGCAGGTTGAGAACCAGTTCGGTCAGGGGCGCGGCATCACTGGCAATATGCTCACCCCCCTCCAGGAGTTTTTCTCTGGTGAGCATCACCGTGGCCCCGTGGTCCCCCACCGACCCGGTGAGGATAACCCGGTCTCCGGGGCGGACGGCGGCGCCGGAGATGCCTTGCACCAATATGCGGCCCACCCCCGAAGTGGTAATAAACAGACCATCCGCCGAACCCCGGGGCACCACCTTGGTGTCGCCGGTGGCGATGGGCACCCCGGCCTCCGCCGCGGTTGCGGCCATGGACGCGGCAATTTTTTGCAAATCCTGGATGGGGAAGCCTTCTTCGATAATAAACGACGCGGCCAGGGCCAGGGGCCGAGCCCCGGCGGTGAGGAGATCGTTCACCGTGCCGGCCACTGCCAGCCTGCCGATGTCCCCGCCGGGGAAAAACAGGGGATCCACCACAAAGGCATCCGTGGTGAAGGCGATCTCAGGCGATTCAACACTGAGCACGGCGCTGTCGTCAGGCTGATAGCCCTCAGACCCGTA
>JBAQHL010000120.1:0-16226 GCA_049288295.1 Desulfobaccales bacterium | reverse complement strand
GGCCATCCCCTTCTTGGCCAAATGCTTGGTAATCGCCGCAGTCAAAGTCGTCTTGCCATGGTCGATGTGACCAATGGTGCCCACGTTCACGTGCGGCTTGGTGCGCTCAAACTTCTTCTTGGCCATGGAGCCTTCCTCCCAAAAATATACGGGGACGGGATCAGGCGCGAGCCTGGCGCCGTCCTAATATCTCTTCCGCCAGCGCGGCGGATAATGGTTCATAATGATCAAACTGCATGGTAAAGGTGGCCCGCCCCTGGGTGGCGCTTCTGAGCACCGTGGCGTAGCCGAACATGGTGGCCAGGGGCACCTGAGCCTTGATGGTCTGGATGGTCCCCCGGCTCTCGAGCCCGGTAATGCGGCCCCGGCGGCTGTTGACCTCACCCATGACCTCACCCACAAATTCTTCAGGCGTCACCGCCTCTAAAGACATAACCGGCTCCAACAGCACCGGCCTTGCCCGCCGGGCTCCCTCTTTGAAGCCCATGGAGCCGGCAATCTGAAAAGCCCTCTCCGAGGAGTCCACTTCGTGGTAGGTGCCGTCCACCAGCCTTACTAAGAGGTCCACCATGGGGTAGCCCATGATGCCGGTGTCGGCCGCTTCCCTGACACCCCGCTCCACTGCCGGGATATATTCCTTGGGCACCACCCCGCCCACAATCTTGTTTTCGAAGATCACGCCGGTGCCGGCGGTCAGGGGCTCCAACTCCAGCCAGACGTGGCCGTATTGGCCCCGGCCGCCGCTCTGACGCACGAAGCGCCCTTCAACCCTGGCGCTCTCGGTAATGGTCTCCCTATAGGACACCTGGGGCCGCCCCATGCGGGCATCCACCTTAAATTCCCGGATCAGGCGGTCCACAATGATCTCGAGATGCAATTCCCCCATTCCCGAGATGATGGTTTCCCCGGTTTCCGGCTCGGTCTGCACCCGAAAAGAGGGATCCTCCGCGGCGATGCGGGACAGGGCCATGCCCAGTTTGTCCTGGTCGGCCTTGGTCTTGGGCTCGATGGCGATGTCAATGACCGGTTGGGGAATCCACAGGTTTTCCAGGGTGATGGGCTTGCGCTCGTCGCACAGGGTGTCGCCGGTGGTGGTGTGGCGCAACCCTACCGCGGCCACAATATCCCCGGAATAGGCCTCGGCGATTTCTTCCCGCTTGTTGGCGTGCATCTTGAGGAGCCGGCCGATGCGTTCCTTGGTGCCCTTAGAGGCGTTCAGGACTGCGCCGCCTGCCTTCAGGACCCCCGAATACACCCGCAAAAAGGTGAGGTGTCCCACATAAGGGTCGGTCAGCAACTTGAAGGCCAGGACCGCCAGGGGTTCATCGTCTGAAGCTGAGCGCTCCGCGATCTCGCCCTTGGCGTCAATGCCTTTCACCGGCGGCTTGTCCTGGGGGGAAGGCAGGTAGTCGACCACCGCGTCGAGCAGGGGCTGCACCCCCTTGTTTTTAAAGGCCGAGCCGCACAAGGTGGGAACCAGCTGCAGGCTGACGGCGCCCTGGCGCAGGGCCTGGCGGATCATGTCCTCCGGCACGGTCTCGTCCGCCAGATAAAGCTCCATGATGCCGTCGTCCACTTCAGCCAGGGCCTCCAGCATTTTCCCCCGCTGGCTTTGAGCCAGTTCCAGGTACTCCGCCGGAATCTCGGCAATATCGTATTCCAGACCCTGGGTCTTTTCCGTGGGGTAAACCAGGGCCTGCATGGTAATCAAATCAATGACCCCCTGAAAGCGGTCTTCTTCGCCCAGGGGAAGCTGCACCGCCACCGGATTGGCGTTTAAGCGCTCCCGCATCATGTCCAGGCAGCGGAAGAAGTTGGCCCCCACCCGGTCCATTTTATTGACGAAAGCCAAACGGGGCACGCCATAACGGTCGGCCTGACGCCAGACGGTCTCTGATTGGGGTTCCACCCCAGCCACGGCGTCGAACAGGGCCACCACCCCATCCAGGACCCGGAGGCTGCGTTCCACCTCAATGGTGAAATCCACGTGACCCGGGGTGTCGATAATATTGATGCGGTGTTCCTGCCAGAAACAGGTAGTGGCGGCGCTGGTGATGGTGATTCCCCGTTCCTGCTCCTGCACCATCCAGTCCATCACGGCCTGGCCGTCATGGACCTCACCCATCCGGTGGGTGACCCCGGTGTAGAAGAGCACGCGCTCCGTGGTCGTGGTTTTACCGGCGTCGATGTGCGCCATAAAACCGATATTACGGACGCGGGAAAGAGGTGTGGTTCTTTGCACAGTATCCTACCAGCGATAATGGGCGAAGGCTTTGTTGGCTTCCGCCATCTTGTGGGTATCTTCCCGTTTCTTAATGGAGCCGCCCCGGTTCTGGGAGGCGTCGATGAATTCCCCGGCCAGCTTGACTTCCATGGACTTGTCGGCCCGGCCCTTGGCAAACCCGATGATCCAGCGGATGGCCAGGGACACCCGGCGGTCCTGGCGGACTTCCACCGGCACCTGATAGGTGGCGCCGCCCACCCGGCGGGACTTGACCTCGATTAAAGGCTTCACATTGTCCATGGCCTGGTGGAAGACCTTCACGGGGTCTTCCTTGGTGCGCTGGCCCACGATGTCGAGGGCGTTGTAAAAGACGCGCTGAGCCGTGCTTTTCTTGCCCCGGCGCATAAGACCGTTGATGAAACGGCTCACCAAGGCATCTTGGTACTTCAAGTCTACCAGGATGGGTCTTTTGACCACTCCACCTTTTCTGGGCATTGCTTCCTCTGTTTTCTGTTTGCTGTTTGCTGTTTGCTGTTTTTGGGGTTGGTTTCAGCTTCTCTTTTTAGCTTTTACCGAAAACCGAAAACAGAAAACCGTCTTACTTCGGCCTTTTCGCCCCGTACTTGGAACGTCCCCGGCGCCTGTCCTGCACCCCGGAAGCATCCAGGGTGCCCCGCACTACGTGGTAGCGCACCCCCGGCAAGTCTTTCACCCGGCCTCCCCGGATGAGCACCACTGAGTGCTCCTGAAGGTTGTGCCCCACCCCGGGAATATAGGTGGTCACTTCAATGCCGTTGGTAAGCCGCACCCGGGCCACCTTGCGGAGGGCCGAGTTGGGTTTCTTGGGGGTAGTGGTGTACACCCTTACACACACCCCCCGTCTTTGGGGGCAGCTTTGCAGGGCCGGCGAGGCCGTGCGTTTTTTCAGTTTTTCTCTGCCCTTGCGAATCAGTTGATTAATGGTCGGCATAGCTTCTCCGGCCCGAATGAAATAGGCCACTAAAAATTGATATTTATACAGTTTAATTCGTTATCTGTCAAGTACTTCATGTGGCCGGCAACTCCGGTTCGGCAACTTCCACTTCCAGGGGCACAGAAACCTCCGGCAGCGCCGCGGGCTCCTCTTCCGTATCCTCCTGGGAGAGTTTGATATTTACTTCCCGGTACTGAGGCAGACCGGTGCCTGCCGGGATGAGGCGCCCCATGATGACATTTTCCTTGAGCCCCCGGAGGCCGTCCACTTTCCCCTGGACCGCGGCGTCGGCCAGCACCTTGGTGGTCTCCTGGAAGGAGGCCGCCGAAATCCAGCTGTCCGTGGTCAAGGAAGCCTTGGTGATGCCCAGGAGTTGGGGCTCACCGGTGGCGGGCCGTTTCCCCTGGCGAAGGGCCTCCTCGTTTTTCTCCTCGAAAGCCCACTTTTCCACCTGTTCCCCGATGAGAAAGTCGGTGTCGCCGGACTCCACCACTTTAACCCGCTTCAGCATCTGCCGGACAATGACCTCGATGTGCTTGTCGTTGATCTTGACGCCCTGGAGGCGGTACACTTCCTGGACTTCATCCACCAGGTAGCGGGCCAGTTCCTTGAGGCCGCTGATATTCAGGATGTCGTGGGGATTGGCGGAGCCGTCCATGAGGGGCTCGCCGGCCCGGATGACATCCCCTTCCTGGACCGCCACGTGCTTGCCCTTGGGGATAAGGTACTCTTTGGGCTTGCCCACCTCGGGGGTGACCACGATCTTGCGTTTGCCCTTGATATGACGCCCGAAAGAAACCACCCCGTTGATCTCGCTGATGATGGCGGTTTCCTTGGGTTTGCGCACTTCAAAAAGCTCGGCCACCCGGGGCAGACCGCCGGTGATGTCCTTGGTTTTCATGGTTTCCCGGGGGATCTTGGCGATGACGTCGCCGGGGAAGATCTCGTCCCCTTCGTTCACCATGAGGATGGCCCCCACCGGCATAAAGTAGCGGGCGTAGGCCACGGAGCTGGGAATGCGGACCGTCTGGCCCCCCTCGTCCTTCACCGAGATGCGGGGCCTCAGATCCGGGTCTTTGGCCTCGATGATCAGCCGGGAAACTTTGCCGGTGACCGGGTCCACCCGCTCCTGCATGGCCTCCAGGATGTCCCCGAATTTAATGGTGCCCCCCACTTCGGTCAGCATGGGGTTGGTGAAGGGATCCCATTCCGCCAGTACCTGGCCGGGCATGACTTCCTGGTTATCCCTCACCTTCAGGTGCGCCCCATACGTCAGGGGGTAGCGCTCCCGCTCAATGCCCTTGTCACTTAGGATGACCAGTTCCCCCAAGCGGCTTAAGTTTACCAGTTCCCCCAAACGGTCCTCTACCGAGCGCACGTTCTCAAGGCGCACCCGGCCGGAAACCCGCGCCACGTGACGACTCTGTTCGGCCCGCCGGGAGGCGGTGCCGCCGATGTGGAAGGTTCTCATGGTCAGCTGGGTGCCGGGCTCGCCGATGGACTGGGCCGCCAGGATACCGATGGCCTCGCCGATGTTCACCTGGGTGCCGTGGGCCAGGTCGCGGCCGTAGCACTTGGCGCACACGCCCCGCCTGGTCTGGCAGGTGAGCACCGACCTGATCCAGACCTTCTCGATACCGGCTTCCTCGATGAGGGTGGCCGCTTCTTCGTCCACCTCTTCGTTGGCCAGAACCAGGACCTCATTGGTATGGGGGTCGACAATGTCCTCCAAGGCCGTGCGTCCAAGGACCCGGTCCTTCACCCGCTCGATGATTTCGCCGCCTTCCACCAGGGGCGTCACATAGATGCCGTCAATGGTGCCGCAATCCAGTTCATTGATCACCGCATCCTGGGCCACATCCACCAGACGCCGGGTAAGATAGCCGGAGTTGGCGGTTTTTAGGGCCGTGTCCGCCAGACCTTTGCGGGCGCCGTGCGTGGAGATGAAGTACTGCAGCACTGACAGCCCCTCCCGGAAATTGGCGGTGATGGGCGTCTCGATGATTTCGCCGGAGGGTTTGGACATGAGGCCGCGCATGCCGGCCAACTGTTTCATCTGGTCCTTGCTGCCCCGGGCCCCGGAGTCGGCCATCATAAAGATAGGGTTGAAGCTGGCCACCTCTTCCATGTGGGTGATCGTTTGGCCGGGGTTGTCGGGGTCGGGTTCTTCCACCGAAATGGTTTCCCGGGCCATTTCTTCCATCATGCGGGCCGCCACTTCGTCGGTGGCTTTGGCCCAGATGTCCACCACCTTGTTGTACTTCTCACCCTCGGTGATGATACCGTCCAGGTACTGCTCCTCCACCTGGGTGACTTCGGCCATGGCCGCGTTGAGGATCTCCGCCTTCTGTTGGGGGACGATCATGTCCTTGATGCCGATGCTGATGCCTGCCTTGGTGGCGTACTGATACCCGAGGTTTTTCAGGCGGTCCGCCAAAAGCACCGTCTGCTTGATACCGCTTTTCCGGTAGGCGTAAGCAATAAGTTTGCGCACCTCCCGCTTGGTCATGGTGAGATTCACCATGCTGAAGGGCAGTCCTTCGGGGAGGATTTCGGACAGAAGCACCCGACCCACCGTGGTTTCGTAGATTTTGCCCTCGATGCGCACCGGGATGCGGGCCTGGAGATGCACCTCGCCCTGGTCATAGGCGAGACGCACTTCATCCGGAGAGGAAAATGGAATGATGGGCTTCCCGCCGTTTTTGGCCAGCCGTTCCCCTTTGGCGAAGGGGCGTTCCCGGGTAAGGTAATACAATCCCAGAACGATGTCCTGGGTGGGGATGATAATGGGGTCGCCGTTGGCCGGAGAGAGGATGTTGTTGGTGGACATCATCAGCGCCCGGGATTCGATCTGTGACTCGATGGACAAAGGCACATGCACCGCCATCTGGTCGCCGTCGAAGTCGGCGTTGAAAGCCGTGCACACCAGGGGATGCAATTGGATGGCCTTGCCTTCGATGAGAATGGGCTCGAAGGCCTGGATGCCCAGCCGGTGCAGGGTGGGGGCGCGGTTTAGGAGCACGGTGTGTTCCCGCACCACCTCATCCAGGATGTCCCAGACCTCCGGGGTTTCCCGGTCCACCAGCTTTTTGGCCACCTTGATGGTGGTGGCGTGCCCCCGGGCCACGAGCTTATGGAAAATAAAGGGCTTGAAAAGCTCCAGGGCCATTTGCTTGGGCAGGCCGCACTGGTGCAGGCGCAGCTCCGGGCCGATGACGATGACCGAACGGCCCGAGTAGTCCACCCGTTTACCCAGAAGGTTTTGGCGGAAACGGCCCTGCTTGCCTTTGAGCATGTCGCTCAGGGACTTTAATGGCCGTTTGTTGGGACCGGTAATGGTTCGGCCCCGGCGGCCGTTTTCAAAGAGTACATCCACAGCTTCCTGAAGCATGCGCTTCTCGTTGCGGATGATGATGTCCGGGGCATTGAGCTCCAACAGCCGTTTCAGGCGGTTATTGCGGTTAATGACCCGCCGGTAGAGATCGTTTAAGTCGCTGGTGGCGAAGCGGCCGCCGTCCAGGTGCACCAGGGGCCGCAAATCCGGGGGCAACACCGGGATGACTTCCAGCACCATCCACTCGGGGCGCTGGCCGCTTTCCCGGAAGGCGTCCACTATCTTCAAGCGCTTGGCCAGCTTCTTGCGCTTGGCGTCGGAGCTGGTTTTGGCCGAGTCCTCGCGAATTTCCACGGCCACGGTCTCCAGTTGCACCTGCCGGAGCAAATCCCGGATGGCCTCGGCCCCCATGCCCGCATCGAAGCTTTCCCCCAGCTCATCCCGGAGTTGGCGGTATCTCTCCTCGGAGAGGAGCATGCCCTTGGTGAGGGTGGTATCGCCTGGGTCCACCACCACGTAAGCCTCAAAATAGAGGATCTTTTCCAGGTCCTTGAGGGTGAGGTCCAAGAGATTGCCGATTTTGCTGGGCAGGCTCTTTAAAAACCAGATATGCACCACCGGTGAGGCCAACTCGATGTGGCCCATGCGCTCCCGCCGCACCTTGGACTGGATCACTTCCACCCCGCATTTCTCGCAGGTGATGCCCCGGTGCTTCATGCGCTTGTATTTGCCGCAATTGCACTCATAGTCCTTGGCAGGACCGAATATCTTGGCGCAAAACAACCCGTCCCGTTCCGGTTTAAAGGTGCGGTAATTGATGGTCTCCGGCTTTTTCACTTCACCGTAAGACCAGGCCAGCACCATCTCCGGAGAGGCCAGGGACAGACGCACGGCCTCTATGCTCAGGGGGTCTTCCGGACGGGCAAATATGCTGTTCAGGTCTTCCAGCCTGACGTCCTTGGGCTTCTCCATAAATTCTTCCTTATCAGGAAGAGCTTTAAGCTTTGAGCTTTAAGCTCCTAAAAACTGCAGCAACGATGGCTTTTTTAGCCATCGTATATTTTTAATGGTTGCCTTCCCAGTCTTGGTCTTTAAGCATATGGCTTATAGCTTACAGCCTATTCTTTCTCCCTGGCCTTATCGGACTTCTGGAGTTCCACGTTCAGGGCCAGACTCTTGAGTTCGCGCACCAGGACATTAAAGGATTCAGGCAAACCTGCTTCGAGATCGTACTCACCCTTGAAGATCTTCTCATATATGCGGGTTCGGCCGGCCACGTCGTCGGACTTGACCGTTAAAAATTCTTGCAGCGTATAGGCCGCACCATAAGCCTCCAGAGCCCAAACCTCCATTTCCCCCAAACGCTGGCCGCCGAACTGGGCTTTGCCGCCCAGGGGTTGCTGGGTGACCAGGGAGTAGGGGCCGATGGAGCGGGCGTGGATCTTGTCGGCCACCAGGTGGTGGAGCTTCATCATGTACATCATGCCCACCGTCACCTTGCGGTCGAAACGCTCACCGCTGCGGCCGTCATAGAGGACGCTTTGCCCTCCCACGGGGAGACCCGCCTCTTCCAGGCAGGCCCTCACTTCCTCTTCGGTGGCGCCGTCGAACACCGGGGTGGCGAAGTGGACGCCGTCTTTGTAATGCTTTTTCCAGATTTCCCGGAGCTCATCGAGGGAAAGCCCGTCCAGTTCCTCCTCCAGGCTTTGGTCCTTGAAGAAACGAATCAGCCGGGCCTTGATTTTCTCCGGCTCATAGAACCGGTCCAGCATCTCCCCGACCTGCTTCCCTAGCGCGTGGGAGGCCCAGCCCAGGTGAGTCTCCATCACCTGCCCCACGTTCATGCGGGAGGGCACCCCCAGGGGGTTGAGCACAATGTCCAGCGGGGTGCCGTCTTCAAAGTAGGGCATATCTTCCTCCGGCATGATGCGGGAAACCACGCCCTTGTTGCCGTGACGGCCGGCCATCTTGTCACCCACGGCCAGCTTGCGCTTCATGGCCACGAAGACCTTGACTTTCTTGATGACCCCGGGGGGAAGTTCGTCCACCTTCCTGAGACGGGTGAGCTTGGAGTCAAATTCATCGTTCACCAGGTCCAGCTGCTCCTGGTAATTATCCAGGAGGCGGTCCACCTGGTCTTCCAGCCCCACTTCCACAAAGGAGACGTGACGCCAGAATACCAGCGGCTGGCGCTTGACCAGTTCCGGGGGCGCCTGCTGACCTTTTTCCAGGATGATAACCCCCTGGCGCTCATCTTCGATGTTGTCGGCCAGTTCCTTGCCCACCACCAGGTCGGCCAGCTTCTGGCGGAAACTCTGGGTAATGATGGTGATCTGATCGGCCTGGTCTTTCTGAAGCTTGGCCACCGCCTCATCTTCAATGGAGCGGCTGCGGTCGTCTTTCTCCACGCCTTTGCGTGAAAAAACCCGGGCGTCGATGACCACCCCTTCAATGCCCGGGGGCACCCTGAGCGAGGTGTCTTTGACGTCGCCCGCCTTCTCCCCGAAGATAGCCCGCAAAAGTTTTTCTTCCGGGGTGAGCTGGGTTTCCCCCTTGGGGGTGATTTTCCCCACCAGGATGTCCCCCGGGCGGACTTCGGCGCCGACGCGGATGATGCCGCTTTCGTCCAGGTCCTTTAAGGCCTCTTCACCCACGTTGGGAATGTCCCGGGTAATTTCTTCTTTTCCCAGCTTGGTGTCCCGGGCCATGACTTCAAACTCTTCAATGTGGATGGAGGTGAAGACGTCGTCTTTCACCAGGCGCTCGCTCACCAGGATGGAATCCTCAAAGTTGAAGCCGCCCCAGGGCATGAAGGCCACCATGACGTTTTTGCCCAGGGCCAGCTGCCCCATCTCCGTGGCCGGGCCGTCTGCGATGATCTGGCCCTTTTCCACCAAATCGCCCTTGCGCACGATGGGCCGCTGGTTGTAGCAGGTGTTCTGGTTGGTGCGCTGGAACTTGGTGAGCTTGTAGATGTCCACCGGGGAATCGCCGCCGCCGTTGCCATCCGTGGCCCGGATGACCACCCGGGTGGCGTCCACGGCTTCCACCTGGCCGCTGCGCCGGGCCACCACGGTGACGCCGGAGTCCCGGGCCACCACCCCTTCCATGCCGGTGCCGATGAGGGGCGTGCTGCTGGTCAACAGCGGCACCGCCTGGCGCTGCATGTTGGAGCCCATGAGGGCCCGGTTGGCGTCGTCGTGCTCCAGAAAGGGAATCAGGGAGGCAGCCACGCTCACCAACTGGCTGGGGGAGACGTCCAAATAATCGATTTTGTCAGGGCCCGCCATGACGTATTGGCCGCCCTGGCGGGCTTCCACCAGGTCTTTCAGGAAGCGCCCTTCCTCGTCGAGTTCGGCGTTGGCCTGGCCGATGACCTGGTCCTCTTCCTCCAGGGCCGACAGATACCGCACTTCCCGGGTGGCCCTGGTCTCCAAGGTGTTCCCCGCCTTCTTCTTTTCCACCACCCGGTAGGGGGTTTCAATAAAGCCGAATTCGTTGACCCGGGCATAGGTGGATAGGGAGACGATGAGACCGATGTTGGGACCTTCCGGGGTCTCAATGGGGCAGATGCGGCCGTAGTGGGTGGGATGCACGTCCCGCACCTCAAAGCCGGCCCGCTCCCGGGTCAAGCCCCCCGGCCCCAGGGCCGACAGCCGCCGCTTGTGGGTGATCTCAGATAAGGGATTGGTCTGGTCCATGAACTGGGAAAGCTGGCTGGTCCCGAAAAACTCCTTGATCACCGCCTGCACCGGCTTGGCGTTGATGAGGTCGTGGGGCATCAGGGTTTCCAGGTCCTGAATGGCCATGCGCTCTTTGATGGCCCGCTCCATGCGCACCAGGCCCACCCGGAACTGGTTTTCCAGGAGCTCGCCCACCGCCCGGATGCGCCGGTTCCCCAGGTGGTCGATGTCGTCCACCTGCCCTTCCCGGTCTTTCTGGGTGATGAGCTCTTTCACCGCGCCCAGAATGTCGCCCTTGACCAGGGTGGTTTGGGTGAGGGGCATGGGATTTTCCGGCCGCAGTTTCCGGTCCAGCTTGAAGCGGCCCACCGGGGACATGTCATAAAATTCCGGATTGAAAAAGAGGTTCTGGAAAAAGCTGGTGGCCACCTCCTCGTTGGGACGGTTGCTGGGTCTGAGCCGCCGGTAAATCTCCAGGATGGCCTCTTTCATGGAGTCGGTCTTGTCGATGGCCAGGGTTTTCTGGAGGGAGCCGCTGACATGGATGTTGTCGATATAAAGGAGGTCCAGCTCCTTGATGCCCCGGGCCTGAAGCTCTTCAATCTTGCCCAGGGTGAGGGTGTCGTTGCAACGCACCAGGGGCTCGCCGGTCTCCGGGTCCAGGATGTCGTGGGCCGCCACCTTGCCCACCAACTCTTCTTCGGTGGCGGGGATTTTTTCCACCCCGGCCTTTTTCAGGCGGGCAATGGCCGTGGGGGTCACCCGCCGCATGCGCCGCACCAGGACTTCGCCGGTGGCCGGATCCACAATGTCTGTGGACAGGGTCTTGTCCTGGAGCATCTCCGGAATCATCTTCCGGTGGATTTTGCCCCCTTCCAGGTACACCTTTTCTGTAGTGTAGAACTCGTTTAAGAGCTCTTCGGTGGTGTAACCCAGGGCCTTTAACAGAATGGTGGCGGGAAATTTCCGCCGCCGGTCGATGCGCACGTACAGAATGTCTTTGGGGTCGAATTCGAAGTCGATCCAGGAACCCCGCAGGGGAATGAGCCGGGCCGAATAGATGATCTTGCCGCTGGAGTGGATCTTGGCCCGGTCGTGGTCGATGAACAGGCCCGGAGAGCGGTGCAACTGACTCACCACCACCCGTTCGGTGCCGTTGATGATAAAAGTGCCGTTCTCCGTCATCAGCGGCAGGGTGCCGAAATAAATCTCCTGCTGCTTGATGTCCCGAATGACCTGGGCCTGGGACTCCGGCTCAAAAACCTCGAGCCGGACCCGAATTTTCATGGGCACTTCAAAGGTCATGCCCCGCTGCAGGCACTCGTCCACGTCATACTTGGGGTCGCCCAGAGAATAATCCACAAATTGCAGGCAGCAGGTGCGGCTGAAATCCCAGATGGGAAAAACGCTTTTAAACACCCCCTGGAGGCCATAGTCGTGGCGCTCCTCGAAGGCCACATCTTTCTGCAAAAACCGGGCGTAGGACTCCCGCTGCATCTCGATGAGATTCGAGATATCCACCACCCGCTCTATTTTCCCGAAATTCTGACGATATAATGTCAAAGGCGAGAGCAACTTCGCCATGGGTACTCCTCGCAGGACTCTGGTCAAGTCCTGCTATTTGATTTCGACTGTGGCACCCTGAGCTTCCAGCTTTTTCTTGATCTCTTCGGCTTCGGCCTTGGAGATGGCTTCCTTCAGGGTGGTGGGCACATTCTCCACCGCTTCTTTGGCCTCTTTGAGACCGAGCGAGGTGATGGCCCGCACTTCTTTGATGACCTGAATCTTGTTGGCCCCGCAGACGGTCAAAACCACATCGAACTCGGTTTTTTCCTCTTCCACCGGAGCAGCCGCCGCCGCGGGCGCCGCCACTGCCGCCATGGCCATGGGGGCCGCGGCCGAAACCCCGAATTTCTCTTCCAGGTCCTTGATGAGTTGGGAGAGCTCCAACACGGTCATGTTGGCCAGGCTGTCGATGAGCTCTTGACGTGAAATAGACATTTGTAGTTCCTCCTTCTTCCTTTCCGCGGTCAGCCAACCGCACCTGCGTTCAGTTGTGATTATTGCCGAAGTTACTTTGGCAAGCGCCGCTCTCCATCAGCTCGGCGGCGGATCTTCCTTGTTAATGGGGTTTGTGGTTTGCTAGGCGTCCCCGCCTTCAGTTCCGCCGGTGTCAGCGGCTGCCGGGGGGGCTTCTTCGCTGGCGGCCTCAGGGGCGGGCGCCGGCGCTTCCTCAGGCGCAGCCGCAACTTCCGCCGCCGGGGCCTCTCCTTCTTCCTTCTGGTCCCGGATGGCCACCAGCACATTGAGGAAATTGCGGATGACACCGGCCAGGACGTTCACCAGGGCCTGGGGCGGCGACTGGAGGAGACCCAGCAGTTGGGCCAGCAGCACCTCCCGGGCCGGCAACTTGGAAAAGGCATCCACGTCCTGGGCCGTGAGGGTCTGGCCGCCGATGACGCCGCCCTTGATTTTCAGCAGGGGCAGGTCCTGGGCGAATTTGACCAGGAGTTTGGCCAGGGCCACAGGGTCTTCGTAGCCCAGGACCAGGGCGTTGGGGCCCTTTAGATCCCCGGCAATGGGCGCAATCAGGCTTTGGTCGCCGGCCGCCCTTTTCATCAGGGTATTCTTGGCCACCTTAAGTTCGCCCCCGGCCTCTTTCACCTGACGGCGCAGCTGGGTCATGGGCCCGACTTTGATACCGCTGAAATCCGCCAGGATGCCGATCTGGGCCTTACCCACCCGTTCCTGAATGTCCTGGACGATATTGACCTTTTTCTCTATCTGTGGCTTGAGCACGCCTTAACTCCTTCGGGGCTTAAAGCTTTGGGCTTTAGGCTTTAAGCTGTAAGCTTTAAGCTTTCTAAAAAAAAGAATCCCAAACCTTAAAATGGTGTGTCTTTATGAGAAAGCCTTTTCCCGCAGATTTTCCTGTTTTTGGCTTTAAGCTTATAGCTTATAGCTTATGGCTTACAGCTTCCTATGCCAACAACCTCACCAGGTTCTTGACATCAGAGGTGTCCACGGCAATGCCGGGACCCATGGTGGTGGACAGGTGAATGCCGACGAAATACGTCCCCTTGCTGGTGGCGGGTTTGAGACGCACCAGTTGGTCCATGAACGCGGCCAGGTTGAGCAGCAGTTTGTCCGTGCCGAAAGACACCTTGCCCAGGGGCGCGTGCACCACCCCGGCCCGGTCCACCCGGAAATCAACCTTGCCGCCCTTCAGATCATTGATGGCCTTGGCCACATCAAAGGTGACGGTGCCCACCTTGACATTGGGCATAAGTCCCCGGGGGCCTAATATTTTGCCGATTTTCCCCACCTGGCCCATGAGATCCGGCGTGGATACGGTCTTGTCAAAATCCAGCCAACCGCCCTGGATCTTGGCAATCAGCTCCTCGGCGCCCACAATGTCGGCCCCGGCATCCCGGGCTTCCTGTTCCTTTTCCCCTTTGGCGAACACCAGGACCCGCACCGTCTTTCCCAATCCATTGGGCAAAACCACCGCGCCCCGGACCATCTGGTCGGCGTGCCGGGGGTTGACGCCCAATTGCACGGCGGCGTCCAGGGTTTCATCAAATTTTACGCTGGCGGTCTCCAGGGCCAGGCTTACCGCATCCTGAAACAGGTAACGCTGCCCCTTTTCCACTTTCTCCGCCATCTGACGGAATCTTTTCCCCTGCTTGGCCATAATTTACCTCAATCCACAATCTCAATGCCCATGCTGCGGGCCGTACCGGCAATGCTGTGCATGGCCATGTCCAGGTCGGTGGTGTTCAAATCCGGCATTTTCTGCTTGGCGATCTCCGCCAGCTGATTTTTGGAGATGCTCCCCGCCTTTTCCTTGCCGGTCTCCTTGGCGCCCTTGGGCACCTGGGCCGCCTGCCGCAGCAGCACTGAGGCCGGCGGAGTTTTGGTGACAAAGGAAAAGGACCGGTCGCCATAGACGGTGATCAACACCGGAATGATGGTGCCCTCCTGGCCGGCAGTGCGGGCGTTGTAGCTCTTGCAAAACTCCATGATATTCACCCCGTGCTGGCCCAGGGCCGGACCCACGGGGGGCGAGGGGTTGGCTTGCCCGGCGGGCAGTTGCAGCTTAATCTGAGCAATTACCTTCTTAGCCATGAAAAGGCTCCTTGGCTATTAGCTACAAGCTTTAAGCCTTAAGCTTTAAGCCTTAAGCTTTTTTATGAAATTGGTGAGCATTTGCTTCACTTCGTTCGCTTCTTTATGCAATTGGTCATAATCGTTTTGTTTGAGAAATCCTAAATCCTTGGCCAGCAACAAATGATACTCGAGTTCGCTGGCTGACCCCCTGGCTATCTGGAGAAAACGTCCAAAATCAGCGTCGCCGTCTTTTCCGCAACCTTCCGCAATATTAGCAGGAATGGAAGCGCTGGCCCGCCTTATTTGGCCGGTCAGGCCATACAGTTCTTCCCGCAAAAATTTTTCTGTGGCTCTATAAATTTCTAAAGCTAATAAGTGACTTTTCTCCCACACTTTTTGCTTTCGAAAGTCTCTCACTTTGTTTTTGGTCAGCCAAATTCTATAAATCTTTTGAAAGCTTATGGCTTATAGCTTAAAGCCTAAAGCCTAAAGCTATATCTTTTCCAACTGCGTAAATTCCAACTCCACCGGCGTGGGGCGGCCAAAGACACTGATCATCACTTTTACTTTCCCTTTGTCGGGCCGCACTTCGTCCACCGAGCCGGTGAAGTTGGTGAAAGGCCCGTCAGTGACCTGGACTTTGTCCCCCAACTCAAACTGGATTTTGGGCTTGGGCTTGGCAATGCCTTCCTGCATCTGGTTGATGATTTTTTGGGCATCCTCATCGGGTATGGCTACGGGCTCGGTTTTGCTGCCCACAAAGCCGGTGACCTTGGGGGTATCCTTCACCAGGTGCCAGGAATCATCCGTCAGTTCCATGCGCACCAGCACATACCCCGGATAAAATTTGCGGGCCGAAAGGCGGCGCTCGCCCTTGATCATCTCCTCCACCATTTCGGTGGGCACCAGCACTTCAGAGATGAGGTGATCCAGACTTTGGGCCTTGGCCCGATCCATGATGGCGTTCTTCACCTTCTGCTCAAAGCCGGAATATGTGTGTATGATGTACCACTTCTGGGCCACGGTGCCCTCGCCTCTATCCCTGCATAATTCTTTTCACTATGGCGGACAGACCCATATCCACCAGCCCCAGGAAACTGGAGATAACAATAACCAGGACAAGGACCACCGCGGTGGTGCCCAGGGTCTCTTTCCGGCCGGGCCAGGTTACCTTATTCAGTTCCTGCCAGGCCTCGGACACGAATTGAGTGATCTGGCGCCACCATTGGGCCACCTGCGGCAGCTTGGCCACCAGGGAGGTCTTGCCCTTGGGGGCTTTGAGCCTGACCACCTGCCCCGTTCCCTTCCCCTGGTTTTTGGTCTTAACCTTTTCCTTTTTCATAAGGTCTCGCCCCTGGTCTTAAAAAAACCAAAAAAGGCCGAAGCAATCCCAGTTCCCTGGCTGCTCCGGGACGACAACGTCATGGATTTCCAAGGGATTTCTTTGGCTGCTCGGCAGGTGGCTTTGGTGCGAAGAGGCCTCCTACTAGCACTATCTCCGGTGCTTCACCTGGCAGGCCAGGAGGGATTCGAACCCCCATCCCCCGGTTTTGGAGACCGGTGCTCTAGCCGTTCGAGCTACTGGCCTACACCTTTCCGACTTACTTACTTTCCCGATGCGGGGTATGGCTCCGGCAGTGTGGGCAGTACTTCTTGAGCGTGAGCCTGTCGGGCGTCCGCCGCTTGTTCTTGGTCTTCGTATAATTGCGGCGCTTGCAGGTGCCGCATGATAGCGTAATGATATCTCTCATGGTCTCAACCGTTTGCCTTGCGGTTATTCAATAATATCGCTGACCACGCCGGCGCCCACGGTGCGGCCGCCTTCCCGGATGGCGAAGCGCAGTTCCTTTTCAATGGCCACGGGCGTAATCAGGGCCACCTCCATGGCGACGTTGTCCCCGG
>JBAQHL010000119.1:0-2291 GCA_049288295.1 Desulfobaccales bacterium | reverse complement strand
CCTCCAACGTGTGGGGCGGATTTTTGAAATAGGCCAGCTCCT
Organism: Desulfobaccales bacterium; assembly: GCA_049288295.1. Lineage (GTDB taxonomy): Bacteria > Desulfobacterota > Desulfobaccia > Desulfobaccales > 0-14-0-80-60-11 > JBGSLA01. Next base: position 2,249 of record JBAQHL010000119.1, on the reverse strand, counting down.
GGTCCAGGCGCACCAGGTTCTTAAAATCGCTGCCCCCCAAGAGGTCCCAGTCCAGGCGGATGGGGTTGGCCCCGTCTTTTAAGTGCTGGATTACCAGGGTCAGGGCCTGGTGCTCTTCATCCGGCTCCAGCCTCACACTCCAGCGCCCGGTGTCTTCCAGGGCCTGACCCAGGGCGGCGAGGCGCTCCTCTTCCTGGAGGGCCTTCCGGTCCACCAGTTCGTGGTCCAGGAGAATACGCACGATTTCCCGGGGCAGACCCCGCTTTTCAAAGCGGCCCAGGTATTCCTGGTAATTGGTGATGTGCTCCAGAACGGCTATGAGCTCCTTGCTTTCCAGGGAGTTGCCGGACGACAGGTTTAAGTGTTTTTTCTCCGAACCTCGCTGGATCAGGTATTGTTTGAATTCCTGGTCATTTTTGACGTAAATTTTGTCGCTGCCCCGGGTGAGGCGGTACAGGGGCGGCTGGGCGATATAGAGGTGGCCCCCCTCAATTATGTGGACCATTTTCCGGTAAAAAAAGGTGAGGAGCAGGGTCCGGATGTGGGAGCCGTCCACGTCCGCGTCAGTCATGATGATGACCCGGTGGTAGCGCAGGTCTTCCGGGTTGGGGTTTTCCTGGGATAGGTCCGTGCCCAGAGACGAAATGAGGGTGCGGATTTCCGAGTTCTCCAGCATCTTTTCGAAGCGGGCCTTCTCCACGTTGATGATTTTCCCCTTCAGGGGCAGGATGGCCTGGAAGCGCCGGTCCCGGGCCTGCTTGGCGGAGCCGCCGGCGGAGTCCCCCTCCACCAGGTAAATCTCCCGGTTGGCCGGGTCCCGCTCCTGGCAGTCGGCCAGCTTGCCGGGGAGAGTCATGTCCCCCAACGCCCCCTTCTTGCGCACCAGGTCCCGGGCGCGGCGGGCCGCTTCCCGGGCCCTCGCCGCATCCAGGAGCTTGCTCAGGATGGGCCGGGCGATCTGGGGGTTTTCTCCGAGATAGGTCAGCAAATGCTCATACACCAGGACCTCCACCAGGCCCTTGATGTCGCTGTTGCCCAGCTTGGTCTTGGTCTGGCCCTCGAACTGGGGATGGGCGAGTTTGACGCTCACCACCGCGGTGAGGCCCTCCCGCACATCCTCCCCCTGGAGGTTGGTCTTGAAATTCTTGGACAAGTCGCTGGTGGACAGGTACTGGTTCACGGCCCGGGTGAGGGCCGCCTTGAACCCGGAGAGGTGGGAGCCCCCTTCCTTGGTGTTGATGTTGTTGGCGTAACTGTAAATCTGCTCGGTGTAGGAGTCGTTGTACTGGCAGGCGATCTCCACGTGGGTGCCGTTTTTGTCGCCGGACAGATACACCGGCTCCGGGTGGATGGGGGTCTTGGCCCGGTTCAGATACTTGACGTAGGAAACGATCCCCCCTTCGTAGAGGAAAGAGTCTTTTTCGCCGGTGCGCTCGTCTTCCAGGTGGATGCGCACGCCGCCGTTCAAAAAAGACAGCTCCCGCAGGCGCTGGGCCAGGATATCGTAGTTGAAATCGATGAAAGGAAAAATGAGGTGGTCCGGGAGAAAGGTCACCTTGGTGCCCCGGCGTTTGGTTTCGCCGGTGACGATGAGGGGGCTCACGGTTTTGCCCCGCTCATACCTCTGGTGATACACCTTGCCGTCCCGGCGGATTTCCACCTCCAGGTATTCCGAGACCCCGTTGACCACGGACACCCCGACGCCGTGGAGGCCGCCCGAGACCTTGTAGGCCCCGGAGTCGAACTTGCCGCCGGCGTGGAGGCGGGTCATGACCACCTCCACCGCAGGCAGCCCTTCCGTGGGATGCATATCCACGGGGATGCCCCGGCCGTTGTCCTCCACGGTAACGCTCTGGTCCGGGTGGATTTTCACCTTGACTTCGGTGCAGTGCCCGGCCATGGCCTCGTCGATGGCGTTGTCCACGGTTTCGTAGACCAGGTGGTGCAGGCCCTCCGGGCCGGTGTTGCCGATGTACATGGCGGGGCGCTCCCGCACCCCCTCCAGGTCTTTTAAGACCTGGATCTGCTCGGCGCCGTATTCCTGCACCCCATTTTCCGGATTTTTTTTGGCTTCTTCCAAAGTTTGGTTCTCCTTTTATCCGGAAAAGTCCTGCGGGTTTGAGGGTTTTTTCCGATAAAACACACTATTTTTCTTGGGCATCATAGACATCTTACAAATTCACAGTGTTATGGATTGGATGGCGACCATCCTATGTCGTTTTTTTCTCATGCAAAATTCGCTTTATTTC
>JBAQHL010000118.1:0-8972 GCA_049288295.1 Desulfobaccales bacterium | reverse complement strand
TGAGTTGACATGACCAGGGCAACCAAAGGACCCAAAACTTACGGTCTTACTGTCCAGGGCCAAACAGGCCAGGACATGCGATTGGCTATTTCCGGCCGGGTGGCCCTGGATAATGTTAATAATCTTTTGACTGAGCTGCACCCCCTTTTGGAGCGGCAATTTCCCACCAAACTTACGGTTGATCTGGCCAACCTTGAATACCTGGACAGCTCCGGAGCCCTGGCCCTGCGCGCCCTGGAGAGGGAAGCCCAGCGGAAGACCGTCCCCCTGATTTTCCTCAACACCACCCCGGAAGCGCAGAGGGTCATGGACCTCATCGACATGAAGGCCATCGAGGCTCCGGCCCTGCGCCAGGAAGAGAAGTTGAACTTTTTCGAGCAGGTGGGGCGGGGAGTCGTGGGGCTGGTGGACGAAGGCTACCAGTTACTCAGTTTTTTCGGCGAACTGCTCTTTGCGCTGGTGGGTGTGATTTTCCGTCCCTTTCTGGTCAGGTGGAGCGAGGTCCTGGTTTACATGTACAAGACCGGGGTGGAGGCCCTGCCCATCCTGGGTTTGATGAGTTTACTCATGGGCCTGGTGGTGGCCTTCATGTCCTCTTTTCAGTTGCAGCAATTCGGCGCGGTGATCTTCGTGGCCGATCTGGTAGGCATTGGTTTTGTGAGAGTACTAGGATCGCTGCTCACCGGCATCCTGATATCTGGCAGATCTGGGTCGGCATTTGCCGCGGAAATCGGCACCATGAAGGTCAATGAGGAAGTGGACGCCCTGGAAGTCATGGGGTTTGAACCGATGCGGTTCCTGGCCGTCCCCAAGGTGCTGGCCTCCATGTTGGTCATGCCCATGCTCACCATCTACTGCATGTTTTTCGGTCTTCTGGGCGGCCTGATCGTAGGAACGACCATCCTGGACATCGGCACGTACGCCTATATTAACGAAACTCGGAAAGCCCTCAGTCTCTCCGATCTCTACTATAGCCTATTTAAATCAGTGGTTTACGCGGTGATCATTGCCGGCATCGGCTGCCAGCGGGGCTTTCAAGTGAGGGGTGGGGCCCAGGAGGTAGGGACGGCCACCACTTCGGCAGTGGTGACCTCCCTTTTTGTAATTATTGTGGCGGAGTCAATTTTTTCCATAGTTCAGAATTACTTCAAATAAAACTGCTCCTAACTACCAGGAAATTCCCGGGAAGGGTGGAATTTTGTCGCCAGCTGAGAAGAAACCCATTATCCAGGTAGAAAACCTCACGGCCAGGTTTGGCGACCGGACCATTTTTAAAAACGTCAGCTTTACCGTCCTTCAAGGGGAAATTCTGGTCGTCCTGGGAGGCAGCGGCTGCGGTAAGTCCACCTTGCTCAAACACCTGATCGGACTGTATCAGCCTTATACCGGCAAGGTGCTCATTGAAGGTATTGATGTGAATAGCGATGATGAGAGGCAATTGAACCAATTACGGCGAAAGATCGGGGTGTCTTTTCAGTCCGGGGCCCTGTTCGGCTCCATGACCATAGGGGAAAACATTGCCTTGCCCCTAAAGGAATACACCCACCTGCCGTCCAGCGTCATCGAGGAAATTGTCAAAATGAAGCTCGCCATGGTCAACCTGGCCGGCTTTGAAAATCACCTGCCCTCAGAACTGTCGGGGGGCATGCAAAAACGAGCCGGCGTGGCCCGGGCCATGGCGCTGGACCCCATGGTGCTCTTTTTCGACGAGCCCTCAGCCGGGCTAGACCCCATAACCGGGGTGGAGCTGGACATCATGATCAAACGCCTCAGGGCCGGCATGGGCACCACCATGGTGGTGGTCACCCACGAACTCCAATCTATTTTCACCATTTCTGATCGTATCATCATGTTGGACAAAAGCGCCCAGGGCATTATTGCCGAGGGTGACCCCAGAAAACTCAAAGACTCCACGGACCCCCGGGTACATGCCTTTTTCAACCGGGAACCCTCCGGTCCCGAGAAGGAAGTCTAATATGGCCAAACCAAGCGGGAAGTACTTTATTGTGGGACTCTTTGTCACTCTGGCCTTCCTGATTACCGCCGCCGTGATTATCTGGGTCAGCGCCTCCAAATTTTTCGAAAAGGGCAGCGTCTACGTCACCTTTTTTAATGAGTCGGTGCAGGGCCTCAGCAAAGACTCCGAAGTCAAATACCAGGGCGTCACGGTGGGACGGGTGCAGGAGATCCGGATCGCCCCCGACAACAAGACGGTCGCGGTCTATATGATGGTTAACCTCAGGGATGACCTCCCCAAAAAGGTCGTGGCCCAACTGAACATGGCCGGCATCACCGGCATGATGTTCGTCAACCTGGTTCCTAGATTAGCGGGTGAACCCGATCTTTCCCCCAAGATTAGCTTTGCCACGGAATATCCGGTCATTCCTTCCAAGCCTTCGGAAATCAGCCAGATTCTCACCGGGATCCGGGATGTGGTGGAAACTGTTAAGAGTGCCGATCTGGACGGGACCATCAAAGAAATCAAGGCTGCGGCTGCGGGGATTAAAAATCTGATGGAAGGCAAAGATGTAAAAAATCTTATCGCCCAAGCCGACCAGGCCGCGGGTTACCTGAAAGATGCCCTGAAAAAAGTTGACAAGCTCATGGCGGCCGGAAAACTTGATAACGTTCTGGCCGAAGCCCGCAATGCCCTGGTGGAGGCCCGCAATGCCTTTAAAGGGGTGGGGGCTCTGGCGGACGGCGTCAAGGCTGACGTGAGCGCTGCAAAAATCCCCGAAACGGCGAAAAAGGCCCGCCTTACCTTGGATGAGGCCAAGGCCCTCATGGATAGATTGAAACGGACTTCGGAGACCCTGGACTTGTTGGTCGAGAGGCTTTACCAGAGGCCCCCGGATGTCCTCTTCGGCAAGGCTCCCAAAGCCCGCTTCAATGAACAGTCTCAAAAAGGCCGCAAGGCTGCCAGGTGATGATATGAACAGTCCCCGAATAACCCGGAAAAATGATTGGTCAAGACTCATGAGCCATGCCGGCAGGAAGCCCGGGGCCTTTTTCCTGGCCCTGGCCCTGTTGGCCGCCGCGGTTCTCACCGGCTGCGGCAAGCCGCCCGCCCTCATCAACCGTTATATCCTGGATTACCCCGCGCCGGTGGGGGACAGGCGCAGTCCCCTGGACACGGGCATCAAAGTGGAACTCTTTGCGGTGGATGAGGCCATCAACCGGACGGAGATGGTCTATAAGGAAAACCCCTATAAAACCGGCATTTACCAGTATAACCGCTGGAGGACCGACCCCGGTTACCTGGTGACGGATTACCTGACCCGGGACCTGCGTGATGCCAGGTTGTTCCGGGCTGTTTTCGCCTATGACCGCAGCGGCCCGGGACGGTTTCGCCTGGAGGGGGGCGTGGCGGAATTCCAGGAAAACGACATGCCGGGTCCCTGGCAGGCGGCCCTCACCCTGAACGTCACGCTGCTGGACACCGACAAGGAAAACATTGCGGAAAAGGTGGTTTTTCAAAGGACCTATCAGGCCCGGGAAGCCATGCCCGCCAAGAGCCCGCAAGGCCTGGCCGAAGCCATGAGCACCGCCATGCAGAAAGTGTCAAGACAGATCATCGATGACGTTTACCGGGCGGTGAAAGCAAGATTGGGGGCCTAAAGGGGTAGACCCGGCACAGTTTTTTGAGAACGAGGTTCCACGGGCCGGCCCCCGCGCCGCCGAGTATCGCTTCCCAGGAATCCATGACCTACTCCCCCAATCCCCTGTATCAGATTAATTCGGCGGGCAGTGCCCGCCCTGCATCGGGTCTTGCGGAAGGCGGGAGGCGCTCCGCTTTTCCGCCCTACCTTTTCTGCTCGGCCGTCTGGTTTGATTTTTGGGAGGCTTGGTTTAAGATGAGAACCAGAGGTTGCGCCATGATCCCTTTCCCCCGTTTGTTCGTCATAGCGATTCTGGGGCTCGCTCTTTTCTGGGCGGGGTCCCTCGGCTCCCCGGCACAGGCCCAGGAGGGAGAGACTGCCGCCATGAGCGATGAAGCCTCCTACAGGATCGTCAACACTTACCAATATCCTGGATTTAACCTGATTCAGTTTCACCTGCCGGTGCTGGCCCACTACTCCTACCTCTTGGTGAGCGGCGATCAGGCCCTGGCGGTGGACCCGGGCCGGGACGCGGCCGTTTACCTTGACCAGGCCAAAAAGGAGGGCGCCCGCATTACCGGGGTGCTCCTCACCCATAATCATGCCGATTTTGTGGCCGGGCACACGGAGCTGGCCAGGCGGGCCAACTGTCCCATCTATGCCAGCGCCGCCAGCGGCTGCGGGTTTCGTTTCCAGGCCCTCAAGGAAGGCTCCACCATCGAGGTGGGGGAGGCCCTGGTCAAAATGCTTGTGACCCCCGGGCACACTGTTGAGGGAGTCTCAGGTCTCGTGGCCACCAAGTCAAACCCCAAGGAGCCTCTCTTGCTCCTGAGCGGCGACACCCTGCTCGTGGGCGGCCTGGGCCGGCCTGACCTCATTGAAGGGATCAGCTCGGCGGGCCTGGCTTCCATGGCCTTCGACACCTGGACTAACAAGCTGCGCCATTTGCCGGATGACCTGGCCATTTTTCCGGCCCATGGGGGGGGCTTCCTGAGCGGCGTGCGCTTAAGCGACGAACCCACTTCCACCCTGGGGACTGAGAAGCAAGGCCAGGGACTTGTCCAGCACAAGACCCGGGGGGAGTTTGTGGCCGCATTCCTGGAAAACCGGCCGGAGGTGCCCCAGTATTTCAAGCATAATTTGGCGTTAAACAAACGGGGGCCGCAAGCGGTGGACTGGGAAAGGCCCCCGGCGCCGGCGGGCGTTTCCCGCAATCTGGCGGACCCCCGGTTTTTTTACCTGGTTGATGTGCGAAGTCCCCAGGATTATGCCGCAGGTCATATCCCCAATGCCGTTAACATCAGTCTAAAAGGCAGATTGGAAACCTGGGTGGGAACCATGGTGCCCTGGAACACCAATCTTATTCTTTTTGGCAGTCTGGATGAGGTGAGGGAAGCCGCCAGCCGTTTGCTGCGTATAGGCTACCCGGCCCGGGTCCTGACCCCGGAGGCCTGGGAAAAGGCCATGACGCCCCTGGTGAAAAGTGAACTGGTGAAGCCCGATGACCTCAAGTCCCGCCTGAAAGGGGACGACAGCCCCATATTGGTGGACGTGCGTCCGGCCAGGGAAGGAGCGGCCCAGCGTCTCGGGGGGGCGCTGCCCCTGCCCCTCGCCCAGTTGAGCGGGCTGGCGCCGGCCCACCTGGACCCCGGCCAACCCGTGGTGGCGTTGTGTGACTCGGTTTACTGCGCCAGCCTGGCGGTGGGGCTTTTGGAGCGCCTGGGTTTTAAACGGGTGAGTTGTCTCGATGGCGGCCGCGAGGCCTGGTCGGAAGCCGGGCTAGCCCTCCAGGAAAATGCATCTCCCGTGAGCACACCCCAGGCCGCCCCCCCGCCGCCTCCCCGGGTGGTTAAGCGGGCGGTGCGCCTGCCGGAGCGCATGTCGGCGGCGGATTTGAAGCGCACCCTGCTGGACCTGCCCGGCAGCTTTGATCTGGTGGATGTGCGGCCGCCGGAGGCCTTTGCCGAATACCATCTGCCGGGCTCCGTCAATGCCGACCTGGTGGATGTCTTGCAAAAGCCCACCTATCTCAAAGGCACGACCCCCCTCATTTTGGTGGACCGGGATGGCTCCCTGGCCATGGCGGTGGGGGGCGTGCTTTCCCAAAAAACCTGGCGTCCCATCAAGGTTTTGCACGGGGGCCTGGAGGCCTACCGGATGGAGGAGGAGGGCAAGGCGGCAGGTAAGGCCGCGCCCTCATCGGAACCTCCAGAGAAGGGCGCCGCGGCTGCTGAAGTTCAGGACTCCAAACCCTGGTGGCGCCGCGTTTTGCAATAAGGCAGGGTGCGTTTGGCGCACCATGTTGGCGGGCACTGCCCGCCCTACTTTACTGGACGGGCTGGAAGCCCGTCCTACCGACCCCCCCATTTCTTTCCGGGAGCACAGGCATCCTGCCTGTGCCGCAAGCGGGACGCCTGTGCTCCCGTGATATGGCTGGAAGCCCGTCCTACCGGTCCCAGGTTGGTTGTGGAAAATAGAGGAAATTGAACTTTTCGATACAGTTCCTCATGAGCCGGTTGCCCACCCGCTAAGCATGAAAAGTCGGGAGGGCGGGCGTCCCCGCCCGCCAACACCGGTAGCGTAAGACGCACCCTACGGTTCGAAACTCAAAATTCGTAAGTCGAAATTTTTCAAGCAGAGATCAGCTACACCTGTTTATTGCCCATGACCGAAAAGAAAGGTGGTATTCTTCCCTGCCTCACCATGCTGTCTGAATGAAATTTGGGCCTTGACATGTCCATAAAATGCGCTTAAGAACTGGCACAAGAAATGCCTTTAGAAAAGGCACGCATATGACCTCAGGCTCAGGTTATCCCTCCCTTAGCAAGGTTCATAGACGACACACAACAACCTTTCTCCTTTTTTGACTGGCCGGGTCCCCCCATCGCGGCCAGTTTTTTTGAGCCCGCCAGTCGTTTTTGCAACATCGGGGTAATGCCTCCCATTGTGAAAAGAAAAGAAAAGTTATGAAAAAAAGATAAATTCAACAAGAAAAATTCTTTTTTTTCAATAATATTTCTTAAAGAAAAAGAAATTTCTGCATAAAACAATATTGGTAAGATTCCCCAAAAGACCGGGTCTGCGATCTCAGGCGGTTCCAGTTTCCGCTTTTCGGTTCGGCCGCAATGCTCTTCTTAACGGATTGCCTTGATAGTCTGTTTTATTTAGATTAAACGAACTTGGGAATGAGCAGGTTGGTCTTGAGATGAACGCCTTTAACGCCCTGTGCTCCGTGGGCTTTCTGGCCCGTTTCTCCTACGCCCTGGCCCGGAATCCGGTGTTGCCGCTCTTTGCCCTGTACCTGGGGGCCGGGCCCGAGGGCATCGGCCTGGCCGTGGGCATCTCCACGGTGACGGGCATCCTGTTCAAGATGCCTTCCGGGGCCCTTTCTGACGTCATCGGGCGGCGCCAGACCCTGCTCATGGGTCTCGTGGTTTTCGGGGTGATGCCCTTCACCTATCTGTTAATCACCAATTACACCCTGCTTATTATTATCCGGTTCCTGCACGGCCTGGCCACCGCCATCTACGGCCCGGTGGCCATGGCGGTGGTGGCGGACATTGCCGGGGCCAAAAAAGGCGAATGGCTCTCCTGGTTTTCCTCGGTGACCATTCTGGGGACCCTGGCGGGCGCGCCGGTGGGCGGTTTTTTGCTCACCTACGTGACGAGTGCCAATGGGCCGTCCCTGTATGACTTCCGCCTGGTCTTCCTGTTGAGCGGGGTGGCCGGGGCCGGGGCCCTGGTTTTGGGTCTCATTGCCCTTCGGGGTCAGGAGACGGTTACTCCTCACCCGGGGGCCTTCAGGGAGCGCCTGGGACGGTTTTTCTCCGGCATCAAGGAGGTGGTGAGCGACCGGCGGGTGGTCATCACCTCCAATATGGAGGGCTTGCAGAACCTGACCATGGGGGCCCTGGAGGCTTTTCTGCCGGTGTACGCCGTCAAAGTGGCGGGGTTGAACGAATTCCAAGCCGGCCTTTTATGGGGCGTGCAGGTGCTCACCACCATCCTGTCCAAGCCCCTGATGGGACGCAGCTCCGACCGCTGGGGACGGAAACCTATCATCGTCGGGGGTATGGTGCTGTGCGCGGTATCATTTGCGGCCATTCCCCTGCTCACCTCTTTTGCCCTGCTCCTGGTCACCGCCCTGGTCTTCGGTCTGGGGGAGGCTTTTGTAACTTCCTCCACTGCGGCCCTGGTGGCGGATGTCTGCCAGGAGAAACACTTTGGCGCGGCCATGGGCACCTTCGGCACCATTTTCGATGTGGGCCACGCCGCCGGCCCTATCCTGGCAGGGTTGCTCCTGGCCCGCTTTGACTATTTCGTATCGTTTGCTATCCTGGCTGCGATCCTCATCGCCGCCATCCCCATCTTTGTCCTTGGGGTGGATGAGAAGGGGGAAAAAGTCCCCATCTCGTAGTATCGCGTCCCAGGCATACCTTGAAGAAATTGGCACCGTCTTCATCCCTATGAAGAAACAAGCAGATTCTGGTAGGGCGGCCGTCCCTGGCCGCCTTGAGCGGCGGGCGCGGAGGCCCGCCCTACCTTAGATTTTTAAAAGATATATCTGGGACGCGATACTATATCGGGCAGCAGGGGTTGAAGCCGCTTTTTTAGAAGACCGAAAAGGACATGACACGAGAGAGGTTGACTCATGGATGATCTGTGGCGCAAAGCCAGGCATTTTTGCCTGGGGGTTCTGGATGTCACCAGGGAGGACGTGGAGGCCCTGGTGGGAGAAATGGTCAAGCGGGGAGAAGTGGCCGAAGGGGACGCCCCCCAGGCGGCGGCCGAACTCATGGCCAAGGCCAGATCCGAGCAGGAGGCCTTTTTTGCCAGGCTTCAGGTCATGATGGAAAGGGTTATCGCCGGGGCGGGTCTGGCCCGGGCCGCTGACCTGCAGGCCCTGGAAGCCAGGGTGAGGGCGCTGGAATCCGGTCCGGTGGGAGGGCCCGGGTGAATCAGGCCCTGGGCCCAGGCAATAAAGGGGCGCCTTTTTCCCCCTCCCCCAAACCCCCTCTCGCGGGGGTTATACTTACCCACAAGCGAGAGGTTGATAAGTCAAGCCAAGTTGCGATCATAGAGGTAATAAAATGTAGCCGCAGGCTTTAGCCTGCGCTTGGGCATGGCAAGCCATGCCCCTACTTGTTTGATGGGAACTTGGTATCAAGCCGGACAACCGGTTGAGAGGATAACCTTGTTACCCCCTCACCCTTACCCTCTCCCCCAGGGGGGAGAGGGAATTAGATGATTATTATTGAATGGTTAAGTGATTTATGGGTAATGCCCGGCGCCTTGGGAAAGGGGTTAAAAATATCCGCCGGTCTTCCTGAAACTCAAAGCTCAAAACTCGAAACTCGAAACTCGAAACTCGAA
>JBAQHL010000117.1:0-5716 GCA_049288295.1 Desulfobaccales bacterium | reverse complement strand
CCCTTCCCCCGCAAAAAAACTGCACGAAACCGAACAGCTTATGGCCAAGATCTTTTACTCATTGACCCTGCTGGCCTATTACGGTGCCAGCGCCCTGTTTGTGGCCTATTTCCTCGCCCAGAGAGAGAACCTCTGCCGCGTGGGGGCCTGGGTTTTGGGTGTGGGCCTGGCCTGCCACACCGGGGCTTTGGTTGCTGACACCTGGAGTTTGGGCCGGCTGCCGGTGGCCACCCTGGGGGAGTCCCTCCTGGTTTTTGCCTGGACCCTGGTGGCGGCGTTTTTGCTGCTCCTTTGGCGCTTTCCCATCAGGGTGCTGGGGGCCCTGGCCACGCCGCTTGCGGCCCTCATGGTTTCAGGAGGCTTGATCCTGCCTGCGGGTAAAAGCACGGTTTCCCCCCTGCTGAGTAGTTTCTGGGTGCATGTGCACGTGGGGCTCTCTTTCATGGGCATCGCCGCGCTCACCCTGGCCGGTCTGGGGGGATTTTTTTACCTGGTGCAGGAGCGCCAGATCAAAGGGAAAAAATTGGGTTTTTTTTACCGGCGCCTGCCGTCCCTTGACCAGTTGGACGCCCTGAATTACTGGTGTCTGACCGTGGGCTTTCCACTGCTCACCGCCGGCATCATCACCGGGTCCCTTTATGCCCAGTACACCCTGGGAAGCTTTTTCAGCTTTGATCCCAAAGAAATCCTGACCCTGATTGCCTGGATGATTTATGCAGTTCTTTTGCACGAACGCCTGACCGTGGGGTGGCGGGGCCGCCGCGCCGCTATTTTGGCATTATGCGGCTTCGGCATGCTCATCATCACCTTTGTGGGCGCCAGCCTGTGGTTTGAGGGTTACCACAGCTTTGACAGCTTCAGCGGGCAGCCATGAATCTCTTTCTGGCCGGCGTCAATCATCAGACCGCAGGGGTTGAGCTCAGGGAGAAGCTGTGCACCCTTCTCCCCGAGGCGGAAATAAGTTACCCTAAGCTGTTGGCTTACCCGGAAATTCGGGAAGCCCTGTTCAATACGACGTGCAATCGGGTTGAAGTGCTCTGCGTCACCGATGACGCCGCCAAGACCCCGGCGGCCCTGGCCGCCTTTTTTGCCAGCCACCCCGAGGTAACTCCCGCGGCCCTGGAAAATTCTTTATATATTCACCAGGACCAGGAGGCGGTGCGCCACCTCTTTCGGGTGGCCGCCAGTCTGGACGCCCTGGTGGTGGGCGAACCCCAGATTTTGGGACAGGTGAAGGAGGCCTACCGCCAGGCCACCCAATACCGGGCCACCGGACCCATCCTCAACCGCCTCCTCCACAAGACCTTTTCCGTGGCCAAGCGGGTGCGCACGGAAACCGGTATCGGCGACCACGCCGTCAGTGTCAGTTATGCCGCCGTGGCCCTGGGTAAAAAGATTTTCGGGGACCTAAAGGGGAAAAATATCCTCCTTTTGGGGGCCGGGGAAATGGCGGAGTTGGCCCTGGAACACCTCAAAGGCCAGGGGGCCGGCGGCATTGTTGTCGCCAACCGCACCTTGGAGCGGGGCCTGCGCCTGGCCGAGCGCTTCGGGGGCGTGGCCGTGTCCCTGGAGGAACTGGAGTCCCAACTCCTCACTGCCGACGTCCTGTTGAGCTCCACGGGCTCCCCCGCCTATCTCCTCACCCGGGACCAGGTGAAGGGGGTCATGCGCCGCCGCAAACAGCGGCCCCTGTTCATGATCGACATCGGCGTGCCCCGGGACCTGGATCCCGCCATTAATGACTTGGAAAACGTCTATCTCTACAATATCGATGACCTCAAAGAAGTGGTGGAGGAAAACCGGGAGCGCCGCCAGGAGGCCTCGGTGAGGGCCGAGCGCCTGGTGGCCGCCGAAACCCTGAAGTTCATGAATTGGCTCAGGACCCTGGAGGTGTATCCCACCATTATTTCTCTCAGGGAAAAGGCCCAGGCCATCTGCCAGGCGGAGCTCAAAAGGACCCTGGCGCACCTGGGGCCTCTTTCTCCCGACCAGGAAAAGGCCCTGGAGGTTATGACCGAGTCCATCACCAGCAAGCTCCTGCATGATCCTATTGTCTTCCTGAAAGGCGATCACCACCGCAGCCGGGGGGAGGCCCAACTGGCTCTGGTCAGGCGCCTGTTTAACCTGGACCCGGTGAACCAGGACGAGGCAGCAAACGGGAACAATGGCCTGCAAAACGAGAAGCTGGCCTTGAAATGACTTTCAGTTATATAGGGTGGGCACCGCCCACCACGTATTTGGCGGCAGTGCCCGACTTACATTTACTGTTCAATCTGGACCCGGTGGCAAAAGACGAGTAATCCCAGAGGTAAATGACCAGCGAGGCCAGGGCTGTTGTGAAATGGTTTTCAGTCTTCACGGTTTGATATGTTACAATTGAAAAAAGCGCTTTCCCCGGGGTGAGGGTTACCCGTTTTTGAGGTTTCTTATGTCCAAAGTCATTGATATTGAAGGCCGCTTGAAGCTGGAGCAAAAGAAAAAATTCAAAGTGGACAAGGCCAAGAAAATGGAGGCGGTGCGTAAAATCCTCCAGTGCACCCGCTGCCTGGCCCGCTGCCACAAGTGCGGCATGCAGTTCGACACCAGCAAGATTTATAAGCGCTACCAGGGTCAGTTTCGCTTCTGCGAGAGCTGCCAGGAAGAGTACGATGAGTTTATGCGCCTGAAAGCCGAAGGCGGCGAAAGCCCCTTGTACTGGCACAACCAGGCCTGGCAGACCCTTTGGCAGACCTGGCTCGACTATCAGGCAGCCCTGAAAGATTACGGGGAGTCGCCGGAATTCATCGAATTGGTGCGGGAGGTGGAATGGGACCGGTGAGCCCGGTTTGGTAAAATTCCCCACCATGCAAGTTTCACATGCCCTCCATAGCTGTTTTTCCCCAAGATTTTGACCTCATCGTGGTGGGAGCCGGACATGCTGGCTGCGAAGGCGCACTGGCCGCCACCCGCATGGGGCTCAAGGTCCTGCTCCTCAACCTCAACCTGGACACCATGGCGGCCATGGCCTGCAACCCGGCGGTGGGGGGCCTGGCCAAGGGGCACCTGGTCAAGGAAATCGACGCCCTGGGCGGGGCGATGGGGCATCTCGCCGACCTCACCGGGGTGCAGTTCCGCACCCTGAACCTCTCCAAGGGCCCGGCGGTGCGGGGCACCTGGGTCCAATGCGATAAGCAGGCCTACCGCCTGGCCATGAAGGCCCTGGTGGAAAAAACCCGCAACCTCACCGTCCGGGAAGCCATGGTGGAGCGCCTGCTGGTGGAGGACGGCCGGGTGGCGGGCGTGGTGGACTCCCTGGGCTTGGCCACCAAAGCCCGGGCGGTTCTCATCACCACGGGCACTTTCTTAAACGGCCTCATCCACATCGGCGAGGTGAAAATCCAGGCGGGCCGGGCCGGGGAATTTGCGGCCCTGGGGCTGGCCGCGCATTTTCAGGAGTTGGGCTTCCGCATGGGCCGCCTGAAGACCGGCACCCCGCCCAGGCTCCGGGCCTCCTCCATTGATTTTTCCCGCCTCACACGCCAGGAGGGGGACCCCAACCCCCGGCCCTTTTCCTGGCGGACAACCGCGCTCCCAGCGGAGCAACTCCCCTGTTTTGTCGGCCACACCAGCCAGGAAACCCACCGCATCGTCAGGGAGAATATCCATCTTTCCCCCCTGTACAGCGGGGTCATCACCGGGGTGAGCGCCCGCTACTGCCCGTCTCTTGAAGACAAGGTCATGCGTTTTAGCGACAAACCCAGCCACCAGGTGACCCTGGAGCGGGAGGGCCGGGACACGGAAGAGGTGTATGCCAAAGGACTGGGAAACTGCCTGCCCGTGGACATCCAATGGCGGCTGTTCCGGAGCGTCCCGGGCCTGGAACAGGTGGAGGTCATGCGGTCGGCCTACGCCATCGAGTATGATTTCATCGACCCCCTGGAGCTTCTGCCCACCCTGGAGACCAAAAAAATCAAGGGACTTTACCTGGCCGGGCAGATCAACGGCACCTCGGGCTATGAAGAAGCTGCGGCCCAGGGCCTCTGGGCCGGGGTCAACGCCGCCTGCGCCCTGAGCGGCCGCCCGCCTTTTATGTTGGACCGTTCCCAGGCCTACCTGGCGGTCCTGGTGGACGACCTGGTCACCAAGGGCACCAGGGAGCCCTACCGCCTCTTCACTTCCCGGGCCGAATACCGCCTGCTCCTGCGGGAAGACAACGCTGATCTCCGCCTCATGGAGTTGGGTTACGATCTGGGCCTGGTGGACCAAGAAGCGGTGGAGCGCCTGTGGGAGAAAAAGCGCCTGATAGCTGAAGAAGAGGCTCGCCTGGCCAGGACCAAGGTCTATCCCACTCCGGCGGTGAACCAGGAATTGGCGGCCCGGGGCACAGCACCCCTCAGTGAGCCGGCCTCGGTTTTGCGCCTGGTGAAGCGTCCGGAACTGGATCTGGCCACCTGTCTAAAATTGGCGGGAGAGGAAACCACGGCAACCCCTGCTGCGGTCCTGGAGCAGGTGGAAATCGGGCAAAAATATGCGGGCTACCTCAAGCGCCAGGCGGAGACCGCCCAGAAGATGGTCCAATGGGAAGAAAAGCGCATTCCGGCGGACTTCGATTATGACGGGGTCCCGGGGCTCTCCCACGAAATTCGGCAAAAGCTCAAGGAGGTGCAGCCCCGCTCTCTGGGCCAGGCCGGCCGCGTGAGCGGGGTGACCCCTGCCGCCGTGGCCATCTTGATGGTCTACATAAAGAGGTTTTCCGGGCGGGAGAAGGCTTCCTGATTTATATTCCCTGTCCAGGGGCAGGAAAATTCGCCCATGTCCAGAAAGCTTCCACAATGAAAGAAAGGCCTGGGGGCACAGGTGTCCTCACCTGTGCTGGGGAGAGCGGTCCAGCCTGAGCATATGAGATTCTGGCCTTACCCAGTTATTACTTCTATGAAAGCAAATTGAGACCTCTGCGAAAAGCATAGTTGTCATCCCAAGCGAAGCGAAGGATCTTGTATATTCAACTAGTTACTAGATTCTTCGGTCGCTTTGCTCGCTCAGAATGACAATTTTGAGGACTTTCGCAGAGGCCTCGACTTGGTATCACGCACCAATTTTGGCGCGTAAGACGCGCCCTACGCAACATATTTTCGGAACAGCTCCTCATATGCCCTAAGCCCACTCGCAAACAATGAAAAGGTCGGTAGGGCGGGTGTCCCCGCCCGCCAAAACCAGAATCATGTTTCGTAAGATACACCCTACGGCTCGAACCTTGACCCTCAAAACTCAAAACTTTTCAGGACAGAAGTCTCTCCTTTGTCTTACTTATGAGCAACATGAATGGTTTTTTTAAGGGTAGCCTCATTGCCGGTAAACCCGTTATTCCACGACAAGTCTCGGGCTATGATGATGATGGTCACCTCCCGCGGAACCTGGGGTTCGGCGCCCAACGGCAGCCCCACAACTTATCTGCTTACCCTTACCATGGGGGGTGTCAATGCCATTGTCGACTGGAAGGCATTTGACGTTCTCTGGGGCAACCAGACCTGCGCCAATGACACCCAGTACATCCAGGCTGCCGCGCCTGCGCCTCTCCCTGCCTCAGTATTCCTTCTGGGATCCGGTATCCTGGGCCTCGGTCTGGTGGGTTGGCGGAGAAAAAAGGCTGAAACTTTAAAACCAGGGACCTGCACAACATCGGGCAACCTGAAAAAAGCCTCCTATAACCCACACCTCTATATTATTAACCAAAAAG
>JBAQHL010000116.1:0-3558 GCA_049288295.1 Desulfobaccales bacterium | reverse complement strand
GGCAGGGACCTCAGGTCCCTGGCCCTCCCCCCACGGACCGCAGATTAAAGTCCGGCCAGCAGGGTCTTAGCCAACTCATAGCTGCGCCAGCCTGGAGAGGGGCTGGTTTTCGGCGTCTCCACCAAAGCGCGCAAATCCTCAACGGTATCGATGTCCCGCCAGGGGGGCAACAGGTGCACCGTGAGTCCCAGGCCGTGGGCCCGGGCCAGGGTGTCAACCAGGACCGTGGGCCCGGACCAGGTTATGCCCTGAAAAAGCTCGGGCTGGGGACTTTTCAGACCCACCAGGTAGTAACCCCCATCCGGGCAGGGGCCCAACACCACCTGGGTCTGGCCGCGCCTTAAGACCTCCTTGGCCTCCATGACCACAGAGGCCGGCAGATCCGGGCTGTCGCTGTTGCGGATCATCACCGCCGCCGCTCCCTGGGCGAAACCCCAGGCAAAGGCCTGCCGCAGGCGCTCTCCCAAGTCATCTCCGGTTTGAGCCACCAGGTGAGTCCCAGGGATGGCAACTTTTTGGAAAAAAGGCCGGGCCAACTCAGGGGTATAGGCCAGGGCGATTGCCATCTCGGTCAGCCTTGCCATTTCCCCCAAAACGTCCTCCAGGAATTGCCCGTACAGCCGGGCGGCGGCTTCATGAGACAGGGGGGGGCACAGGCGGGTCTTTACCTGCCCCGGCGTCGGTTCCTTGGCAAAGATGATGAGCATGGATATCCTGAAAAGGATGCCGTTGAAGATGATCTTTTATATGATTACCAGATTGTAGTCAAACGGGGGCACAGGCTTTCCAGCCTGTGCAGACTAAGGCTTGAGCTTCGCGGCTACAAAAAGATTGCCCTGAGAAAGCAACTTATTTTGAGAATAACCTGGCTCAGATTAGGAATTTTTCTGCTTGATTACCCTTTCCATCATTATCCCTGTGTTGAATGAGGCCAGGACCCTGGGCGCCACCTTATCTGCTTTGCCTTGCGGCCCGGATCTGGAAATCATTGTGGTGGACGGCGGCAGCACCGACCAGACCCCGGCGGTGGCGGGCCGCTTTCCCACCGCGCAGGTTCTCACTGCGCCCCGGGGGCGGGGGAGCCAGATGAACGCCGGGGCGTTGGCTGCAGCCGGCGAACTTCTGGTGTTTTTGCACGCCGACACCGTGCTCAGCGGAGAACATCTTCAGACCTTACGGCAGGCCGCGGCAGATCCCGGGTTTGCCGCCGGTGCCTTTGAATTGATCCTGACGCCGCCGGTGCCGGCTCTCAGGTTCATCGCCTGGGGAGCCAACCGGCGCAGCCGCTTTTTGGGGCTGCCCTATGGCGATCAGGTTTTAGCAATCAGGCGCTCTTGGTTCCTGGCGCTGGGGGGCTTTGCCCACCGCCGCCCGGAAGACCTGGACCTGGTGCTGCGGCTTAAGGGCCACGCCCGCTTGAGGCTCCTGAAACCGCCGGTAGCGAGTTCCGGACGCCGCTGGCTGGAGGGGGGCTACCTCCGCACCACCCTGAACAACTGGCTTTTTTTAGCCCGTCACCTGACCGAACGGGTCCTCACCAGCCGCTGGCCAGATAAAGGGGATATCGGTGGCCAGTGAGCACTTTCACGCAAAGACACGAAGGCGCAAAGGGCGCAGGAAGGATCAGTGACCAGTAAGCAGTGACTCTGATTGCTGGTTACTGATCACTGGTCACTGAAAGAAAGAGGGGAGGGCAAGGGAGGCGCGCTCCCCAGGCTCTCCCCTCCTGTTAATTCAGGTTAAAGTCCCCGGGTGAAATCGGTGAAGCGGTAGAGGTCGCCCATGAGTTCCGCGTATTCGCCCTTGAGTTTCTGGAACATGCGGGCGTTTTCCATGGCCAGGGCGCCCTGTTCGGCCAGGGAGGAGATAAAGGTGATTTCGTCGTCGGAGAAGTCCCGGTGTTCGCTGGTATAAATGCGCAGGACGCCGATGACCTTTCCCTTTAAGGCGATGGGCACGGACAGGATGGACCGGATACCCTCTTCCGCAGCCTCTTTGGGGTAGGTGGCTCGTGCGTCATGAGCCACGTCATAGATGGACACGGCCTTCCCCAGCATGGCCTCGGAGATGGATTTGTCGGACGTGACCGGGCCTTTGGTGATGTAGCGCTCGCTTAAGCCGTAGGACGCTACCAGTTCCATCTGTTGGCGATTTTCGTCCAGGAGACGCACCGCCGCCGCCTTGATGTCCAGGGCGGTGGTGGCGTTTTTCACCAGAAGCTGCAGCACCTTTTTGACGTCCAGGGCCGAATTGATGGCCTTGGAGACTTCCTGGAGACCCTTGAGGAAGTTCAATTCCCGGGTGCGGGACTCGTACATCTGGGCATTGGAGATGGCCTGGGCCCCAAGCTCTGCGATGGCGCAGGCAAAGTCCACTTCATCCAGGGTAAATTCCCGGGGCTCGGCCGTCACCAGACGCATCACTCCGATGACTTTCCCTTTATAGACCATGGGAATAGCCACGAGCGAGGCGATGCCTTCTTCCTTGGCCTCCTGGGGATACTGCAAACGGGGATCGGTGCCCACGTCGAAGATGGCCACGGGCCGGCCGCTCAGGGCGTCGGCGATGCTTTTGTCCAGGTCCACCTGCCCCTTGGCCAGATATTTGTCGCTGAGGCCCACCGCGGCCACCAGTTCCATGGTGTTGGTTTTGGGGTTGACCAGCCGGATGGTGGCCCCTTTGAGATTCATGGCTTCGGTGACCTGGCGCACGATCAGGTCCAGAACCTCGTTCACCGCCAGGGTGGAGCCCAGGGTCTTGCTGATTTCGATGAAGCTGCGGAGGTACATTTTTTCGTGGAATGCCATCATGACTGTCTCTCCCTTGATAAGACGTTAGGCGAAATGAGAAAATTCCCCAAAGCCATCGGGAACCGGACCGGTGGCTGGAAAAACTGGTGCATACTTCTTTGTTACCATAACTCCTGGCAATCCGCAAAAAATTTTCCTGGGGCAGGGGCACTTCCCCGTAACACTGTCAGGTTAGACATGGTAAGATGAGACCTCTGCGAGAAGTATGGGGAACAGCCGCCCCCGGCTGTATTTGGCCGGCGAGAGCGCCTGCCCTGCAAAATATTGATTTATTCAGCCACGTTAATGCTTAAGAGGTATTTGCGCAGAGGCCTCAAGATGAGTTCCTTATTTCTCCTTTTTGGTATATAAGCCAAACCATATGGAGTTTATCCCCCTCTATTTCGGCGACCGGCTGCACACGGTGAACCCCCGCGGGGTTATTGGCGTGGTGACCCTGTGGTCCAAGCCGGAGTATGTCATGGAGCGCTTCCGTGAGGCCGGGGTGGACCTCGATCCCGCCACCAGCCCCATTGCGGTCTTCGGGACCCTTTACGGCAACGGTCTTCGGGAGATGCTGCGCAATCTCTTGTATAACCCTCAGATTCAGACACTCTTGATTTGCGGGCATGACCGGTCTGGGTCGGCGCAGGAATTAAGCAATTTTTTTTTTAAAGGCCTAGAGATTGTAGAGGAAGCCAAGATTAGTTATTTGGCCGAGCATGGAATTGTTACAAATCCATACCGCATCAAAGGCACAAGGCGCCTC
>JBAQHL010000115.1:0-4474 GCA_049288295.1 Desulfobaccales bacterium | reverse complement strand
CCTTGACAAATGCTGGGAATCAGGTTAGCGTGAAGCACATTCTCGGGGGGGAAAGAACATGTTTTTACCAGGGAAATGGTGGGCCTGCCTTGTCCTTTTCATCCTATGCCTCACCCCGCAGACCGGGCAAGGGGCGTCACAACCGTTGGCCTATGTGGATTTACAATATCAACTAACCAGGCAGGGGGTGGACAAAGACTTTGTCCATTCGGTCTTTGCGGATGAACGCAATAAATTTCTCCCCGATATTGTTAAGAAAATAGCTTTTCTGCGGAGAGAAAAAACTGCGGATTACGATCATTTCCTGAAGCCAGAAATAGTGGCCCAGGGTCGCCAATATCTCAAAGAACGGCAGAATCTATTGGCCAAAGCCCAGGATCGGTATGGAGTGACCCCGGAAGTGATTGTCGCCATCCTCACCGTGGAGAGCGGCTTAGGGAAAACCACCGGAAAATACCCGGTGGTTAACGTTTTTGCTTCTTTGGCCGTAATGGACACCCCGGAGGTCATCCGGGCGGCGGGATTGCCGGCTCACCTCCAGGGGCGCCTCAAAAAGAAAGCGGCTTGGGCAGAGCGTGAACTAAAAACCTTTTTAAGCTATTGCCAGAAGAATCGACTTGATCCCTTTCAATATAACGGCTCCTGGGCGGGGGCCATGGGTTATTCGCAATTCCTGCCCACGAGCCTCGTCAACTCAGGTCAGGACGGGGATGGCGACGGCAAGATTGACCTGTTCACCCACCCGGATGCCATTTTCAGCATCGCCAATTACTTGAAAAAAAGCGGCTTTCAACAGAATAATCCCAATACCTGGCGTCGGGCGGTATTGGCCTATAACAACTCGGACGCCTATGCCGACACTATACTGACGCTGGCCCGCTGGTATTGATGGACAAAAAAACCGTGGCCGCCGTCTTGGAAGAGATTGCTCTCCTCTCAGAACTGGCCGGGGAGAACCCCTTCAAGGTGCGGGCTTATGAATCCGGGGCCCGGGCCATTCTCACCTTCCCGGGGGACCTGGACGAGGCCGTCCGGCGGGGCGAACTGGCACACATTAAGGGCATCGGCAAGTCCATCGCCGCAGTCATCGCAGAACTGGTGCAAAAAAATGAGAGCCGCACCCTCCAGGAGTTAAAGAAAAAAGTCCCTCCCGGTTTACTGGAACTTTTGCAAGTCCCTGGTTTAGGGCCTAAAAAGGCGAAAATTCTCCATGACCAGCTCCAGATTGCCAGCCTGGGGGAGCTGGAATACGCCATCCAGGAAAACCGTCTCTTCAATCTTCCGGGCTTCGGAGCCAAAACCCAGGAGAAACTAAAGAGGGGAGTGGAGCGGGTCAAGCGCTATGCCGGTTTTTTCCGCCTGGGGGAGCTCCTGCCCGCCGCAGTAAAACTCGCGGAGCAAGTCCGCCGGCAGCCGGGAGTTCTTCGGGCCGAAGTAGCCGGCGGGGTGCGCCGGGGTCTGGAAGTGGATGATGGCATCGTGCTGGTGGCTGCTCTTGCAGATCCTCAGGGAATGTCCTCCGCCTTCGCCAGCCTTTTCCCCGAAGTTCGCTTTGAACAACCTGAACCGGGGCGCCTTAAAACCATCTTGCCCCAGGGGGTAAAGTTCACCCTGGCCCTGGCCGCCCCTGAGCAGTTCGGGGCCGCCTGGCTGTTCAACACCGGCAGCGCCGGTCATATAAAGGGCTTGGCGGAGCGGGCCACCGTGGCCGGCTTGCAGTTAAGCCCCCAAGGCTTGTTCTCCCAGGGCCGGCTTCATCCAGGTAAGGAGGAAAAAGACGTCTACCAGGGCTTGGGCCTCCCCTTTATCCCCCCGGAATTGCGGGAAGGTCTGGGAGAGCTGGAAGCTGCGGCCCAGGGGCGGCTCCCCCGTCTCCTTGAGCCGGAGGACGTGCAAGGGTGCTTTCATGTCCATTCCCATTACAGCGACGGGGTCAACTCCCTTGCCGAACTGGTGAATGCTTCTCAGGAGCGAGGCTGGCGATTTCTGGGCCTGTCTGATCACAGCCAGTCGGCCTACTATGCCGGCGGCCTGAAACCGCCGGACCTGGAACGGCAGAAAGCTGAACTGGAGGCCCTGCGGCATGAATATTCCAAGTTCACCATATTTTGGGGAATTGAGGCTGATATTCTGGGGGACGGCTCCCTGGACTACGACGGCGAGGTGCTGCGGGGGTTCGATTTTGTTATTGCCTCGGTGCATTCCCAATTCCGCCTGCCCCGGGAGGAAATGACCCAGAGAATCCTGCGGGCCATGGCTGACCCTTATTGCACCATGGTTGGCCACGTGAGCGGCCGCCTGCTTCTGGCCCGGGAGCCCTACGAAATTGACCTGGAGGCCATCCTGGAGTTTGCCGGCAAAAACCAGGTGATCATGGAGCTAAACGCCAGCCCCTATCGTCTGGACCTGGACTGGCGCTGGCTGCGCCGGGCCAAAGAGTTGGGGATCCTCATCAGTCTCAACCCCGACGCCCATGGCCTGGAAGACCTGGGCGACATGGCTTACGGGGTCATGGCCGCCCGGAAGGGCTGGCTGGAAAAAGATGATGTGCTGAACACCTATCCGCCTGAAGAAGTAAGCCATTTCCTCAAAAGGCGGCGTCAGGGTTATAATTATTCTTCAAAAGAAAGGTAGAGCGTCATGTCAGACCCAGCACTGGTCGGCATTGTCATGGGCAGCGCCTCGGATTGGCCCAGCCTGGAAGCTGCCGCCTATCTCCTCCAGGAGTGGGGCATCGGCGTGGAAGTGTCGGTGGCCTCGGCCCACCGTTCACCGCACCGGGCCCAGGCCTATGCCCGGGAGGCTGCCGGACGGGGCCTCAAAATAATCATCGCCGCCGCCGGCGCCGCGGCTCACCTGGCTGGAGTTTTGGCCGCGGAGACCACCCTGCCGGTTATCGGGGTCCCCCTTCCCAGTTCATCCCTGCAGGGCTTGGACAGCCTGCTTGCCACCGTGCAGATGCCGGCGGGGGTGCCCGTGGCCACCATGGCCCTGGGTTCGGCGGGGGCCCGGAATGCGGCCCTGTTTGCCGCCCAGATTCTGGCGCTCAGCGACCCCGGCTTGCAGGAAAGGCTGATACAACACAAGCGTGATTTGGAAAGCCAGGTGGTTCGGCAAAACGACAAGATCCCTGCCCATTTTCACCCGAAAAAATAGGGGACCGGAGAGACCGCCATGATGGACACTTCCCTGGTGGAACTAACCGTTGATCTGGCGGCGTTGCGTCACAATTACCTCCAGCTGCGGGGGCGGGTGTCCCCCGGCGTCAAGGTCCTGGCGGTGGTGAAGGCCGATGCCTACGGTCACGGTTTGGTGCCCGCAGCCCGCGCCCTGGCGGCGGCGGGGGCGGAGTACCTGGGAGTGGCCTCTTTGGAGGAAGGATTGACCTTGCGCCAGGCAGGCCTCCATGTCCCCATTCTCCTTCTTATGGGCATTGTGCCTCAGGAAAGCCAGGCAGCCGTGGCCAACGATTTGGAGGTGGTCCTTTACCGGCGGGATGTAGCCCAGGCCCTGGAGGATGCCGGCCGCTTTTTAGGAAAAAAAGCCCGGGTGCATTTCAAGGTGGATACCGGCATGGGGCGCCTGGGACTCCATCCTCAGGAGGTGTTGGCCTTTTTGGACGGGATGAGAGATTCTCCCTCTATAGAGGTACTAGGGCTCATTTCCCACCTGGCCACCGCGGATGAGGCTGATAAAACCTACGCCAGAAAGCAGCTCCAGGAGTTTCTGACCCTGTTGGCCACGGCCCGGGGCCAGGGTTGGGAGCTGCCTTTGAGCCATATTGCCAACAGCGCCGCGCTGGTGGACTTGCCGGAGGCCCACTTCGGCATGGTGCGGCCCGGCATATCCCTTTACGGGTCGCCCCCTGCGCCGGGGCGTTCCTGGGGGGTGGACTTAAAACCCGTGATGTCGCTCACCACCCAGGTTTTGCAACTGAAGAGGCTGCCGCCCGGGAGCAGCATCAGCTACGGCCGCACCTACATCACCCCGGACTGGTGCAGCCTGGCGGTCCTGCCGGTGGGCTATTGCAACGGCTACCCGCGCTTGTTGTCAAACCGGGGGGAGGTTATCCTGAAAGGCCGCCGGGCCCCCATTCGAGGCCGGGTCTGCATGAACCTGACCATGGTGGAGGTCAGCCACATCCCGGGTGTGGCCGAGGGGGAGCCGGTGACCCTCCTGGGCGAAAACGGCGGCGAGCGCCTCACCGCCGACGACCTGGCCGCTTGGGCCGAGACCATCAGCTATGACATTTATTGCAGCCTGGGGAGCGCCAACCCCCATCGTTTTGTGGGAGCCTGACATGGAAAGAAAGCCTGATGCCAGTGAGCCGAGCATTTGCGCCGTCTGCGCCTGGCGGGAAACCTGCGTGAAAAGATTTAATTTTGACGGCCAGCACTGCCTGGAATACACCCGGGACGTCACCCTGAAATCCAAACCCCAGGAGTCGGAAGCCCAGGAAGAAAAGAAGTAATTA
>JBAQHL010000114.1:0-1612 GCA_049288295.1 Desulfobaccales bacterium | reverse complement strand
GGCAAAGGGAAGGCTTACAAAAAGGGGCACATCCCAGGCCACCAGCAAAACCCCGCCGCCGAAGGTCAAAAGACCAGCCGCCAGAGGCCGTCCGGCCAAAGCAGATAATCTCAGGCTCCCGAGCCTTTCCCGGCCCAGGGACCGAAGCTGCAGCATGAGCACGGCGGCTTCAGACAACAAGGTGGCCAGGGCGGCCCCGTTTTGCTGCCACAGGGGAATAAACGAAAAATTCAGAGCGATATTCAGCAGGGCGGCCAGGGAGAAATTTACAAGGATTTTACGCTCTTCATCAAGGGAAATGATGGCATTGGAGAAGGCCAGGTTGAGAAAGTTCAACACCAGGGCCGGGGCCAGAATCATGAGGGTGGGCACGGCCGGCTGAAAGGAGGCCCCAAAAACCGTCACCACACACTGGGGGGCCAGGCCTGCCAGGATGGCGGCCAGACCCAGGCCCAGCATGAACAAGTATTTGAAAAAATATTGAAAGACTTCCACAAAGGCGAGCCAGCCTTCCTTAAATTTCTGGCTCAACACCGGCAGAAAAGCCCCGGAGAAAGCATCCGGGACGAAGTCCAGCGCGACATACCAGCGCAGGGCGGCGGCATACCAGCCGGTGACGGCATCACCGGCCATAAAAGAAAGGAGGAGCACGTCAATGGAGCCAAACACACTCAGGACCAAGCGGATACAGAGGAAATCTTTGGCAGCCTCGGCCAGGGCCTTGAGTTGACGGATATGCACCCGGTGAAAAGGGTTGCCGATTTTCTGGGAAAAAAGCCACCAACCGGTGGCGCAGGCCCCAACCTGGGACAGCAACTCCAAAGTCACCAGGGTGAGCAAGCCTTGTCCTGCTAAAACCGCGGCCACTCCGGCACTGGTATAGGCCAGCCGTTGGGTGATAACGACAAAGGTTTCGTAGCGGACTTGCTGGCGGGCCCGGAAAAAGGCGTTGGTTGAATTGGCCTGGCTCCTGAAGAAGATGGTCAGGCTTAAAATCCAGACCACCCACCGTTTCAAAGGCTCGGCGATGAGAAAATGGCCCAATAACAAGACTGCTGCGGCGCCCACAAGGTAAACCGCCAGTTTGAGGGCGAAAACCTGGCTGAACAGGGAGCCGCTCTTCTCGGGGCGACGGCCGATTTCTCTTTGGATATAGCGGTCTAGACCAAAATTCACCAGTATTTCCAACAAACGCACAAAAGTGAGACCAAAAGCGTATATGCCCATGAGCGCCGGACCGAGACGCCGGGCCACCAGGATGATGAGCACGAGACTCATGATGCGGGACAAGAATTCTGTGGTCCCGAGGAGCAGGGTGTTGCGGGCGATTTTTTGATGGGCGGCTTTCATGAGGGGGCCATAATTCCCAGGATATTCCGGGCGATGAAATCCCAGGTCAGCTGCCGCCGGGCAAACTCTTGAAGAGTGATTGCGGCGGCTTGCCTAAGGGAGGGGTTCTCGTACAGCCACCAGATAAGGTCAGCTAATGCCTGGGGATTTCCTGGCGGGACCAAAAAGAGGCCGTTTTGCACCTCTTCAGGGTAGCCGGCCAAGGTGTAGCCGGCGGTGACCACCGGGATCTGGAACCAGGCGTAAGCAGCCAACTTGGTGT
>JBAQHL010000113.1:0-5747 GCA_049288295.1 Desulfobaccales bacterium | reverse complement strand
ATCAGGGTTTACGACAACTGCAAGCGGGCCTTGCAGGAAATGCTCAATACCGACCCGGAAGAAGTTACCACGGCAATCTACCGGAAAGTGTTGGAATCCGCCGCCCGCCCCAGGCAGACGGGAAAGGGAGTTTCCTGAGGGGTTATATCCTTCTCACCCAGCCCTCTCCCCGGCGGGAGGCTAGCACACTTGGTTGCAGAAATTAGAACTACACCAACCGGGACCTATAATTCCCCCCTTTTTTAAAGGGGGGTAGGGGGGGATTATGAATAAGCCCTTAATAATCCCCCTAAATCCCCCTTTAGGAAAGGGGGACTTCAGCTTTCCTTTGGCATGAAATCTTTCAGTTAAATTTACGTTGACTTACGCAGCTAAGTACCAGGGAATGACCCGCATAAGGAAGTGCGCCATAATGCCTGATCTCCATTTCTTCCAGAAAATTTTTTTAATCCAGGACATGGATGCCCGGGAGCTGGAGCAGGTTCTCGAGATAGCCACCCCCAGGACCTATCCGGCGGGTGCGGTGATCATCCAGGAAGGGGAGGCCGGCAACAGTTTGTTCATCATGCGGGCAGGGGAAGTGGAAATTACCAAGCGTCTGGGCTTGGTGCTGGAAGGAGAGGCCCCCCGGGAGCGCATCATTATCGGCTTGAAGGCGGACGAAGGGGTGTGTTTCGGGGAGATGGCGCTTCTGGAAAATGAGCCCCGGTCAGCCACGGTGACCGCAGCCACCGAATGCCACCTGTGGGAAATCGCCCGGGAAGATTTGATGGAGCTGATTCAAAAAAACCGCGATCTGGGCTGCAAGATTCTGCTGCGCCTGGCGCAACTGTTATCCCGGCACCTCAGGAAGACCAACCAGGACATGGTGAAGCTCACCACCGCCATGGCTATCACCCTGGGAAGATAGCCGGGAAACCGGGGCGCCGGACCGTATCGGGGCGGGCCTGCTTGCCCGCGGCCGACACAGAAAAACAGTGTTTCTCACGCCAAGGCGCTAAGACGCAAACAAAAAACCGAAAACCGAAAACCGAAAACCCGCTATTCCCTGCTTGCTTGCCGGGAAGAAAACACCCTCATGGTGAAGGGCAGGCTTATTTTGGGTTTTTCCTCCGGCTCACCCCTGGCCAACCAGCCGTGATCGGCCAACAACTCCTCTATCTTGCCCATACCTGCCATGAATTGAGACCAGAGCAGGGGCCCGATGGTTAATTGGGAGAGATAACGCCCTCTGATGGCGCGAGGCAGGGTTTTCAGGAAAATAAAAGGAATTCCCTGAAAGTTCTTATGCTCCAGAAATATTTGTTCCTGGGAGGTCTTTCGGAGAGATTTTTCGGGAAAAACTAATCTGCCCCGCACAAAGTCGCAGCTGTTCTGCAGGCTGAAAAAGGGCCTATGCTCGGTCCAGGTTTCCGGACTGCTTACCGCAGTTCGAAAATGGGGCCACAATTCCAGGCTGATGCTGACGCCTTTGCCGGTGGGGCTGGCTTTGCCTTTTTCCTGATCCCAGACATACGTTCTCAAATCGACTGCCTTCCTGTCCCCCACTTGCACCAGGGTTAGCCGAAATTCTTCCCGCACAGTCTGACAGATGATAACAGGTGCGATCTGTGGCTCGGCCGTTTCCCTCATTGTGTCCTCCTGTTCTGCCGCAGTGAGAATTACTCCCGCCCCTGAAGGCCGCACTACTCCCGGAATTTTCCACCTCTACAAATCGTAGGCATGTTTCCCCTGCCGCTGCAGAACCCTGGAGATTTTGGCCCGTTGTCTGGAAGTCAGGGGCTTGCCCCGCAATTCCGCAATCAAAACACCCTGGGCAAAAACGATGGCTTCCAGAGTGTCAAGGCGGTTCATCAGTTCCATGAGGCTGAGTTTGGCCACCTTGGCCAGGTGTTTGTCGTTTTCGTAAAGGGTCAGGAGGGCGCTGCGCATATGAGGATCAGTTACTCCACCGGGGAAAATTCTCTCCACCGCGGTCTTCTTTGCCGGCTTTTTGCTTTTGAAGAGTTCCAGGACTTTTCCCATAATCAGGCTCCGAGTTTCAGGGAATCAGCATCAGGGATGACCAGCGCCCGGCAGTGCCAGGGAAGGAGATTTTTCTCAATTAATGTTTTCATATCAGGGAACCGGTTACAAAAAGGTTACAAAATCAGGGCCGCCCTTGCCGCCGATGCCGCCAAAACAGCCAACCTGCGCTTCTTATCGAAAGCCGGGAGAGTTTTCTTGTTTTTTTCAGCCTCTTTTGAGGGGGATACATGGCAAGGGCAGGGGGGGCTTTCCCCTCCTGCCCGGAGTTAACGGTTTCTCAGGCCACTTCCTGTTCTGGCTGTTTATTTATCAGTCGTCGTAATATCTTTTCTTCCAGCCCTTGCCGTGGACAGGCCGATGCATGCTGTAATAGCCCCCCGGATAGGGATGACCGGCGCGGTGGCCCCGCCAATGCGGGTGTCTGTGATGAAATTTCTTCCAATGGTGTGGGTTAGCCTGATACCAGGCCTGCCACTTGGGGCCATACCACTGGGCGGGCCTGACAACATGAACCGGCGGGTGAACATTGTAGGGGGCCCAACCGTATTTCGGGCCGAAAAAGTGATGGAGCTGGCCATTATGAAACCAGTCGCCGTTGTAATAAACCCACGGCGTATTCGGTCCCACCCAGGGTGCGCCGGCGGCGTGGAAGGGAGGGGGTGCACAGACCTGGGCCTGGGCAGGCCAGGACAGGGCGCCAGCCGCGCCCCCGGTCAACAGGACAGTAAGGACAAGCAGGATGCGGATGTTCTTCATTGGGTATCTCCTCCTTATCGAGGGTTCTTTCGGTTTTGCTCCTTTCCCCGTTAGATGGAGGTTGCGGCTGATTGTTAGTTGAGCCTCCGGCAAAATGCACCCCCAGGCTTCAGGTCTCCGTGCCTCATACCGGGTTGAGACCTCTGCGAAAGTCCTCAAAATTGTCATTCCGAGGGAGCCAAGCGACCGAAGAATCTATAAGTCATTTCAAAACGTAACCTGATACCGGGTTGCGTTCTATGGGCACAGTATTGTAGCCGCAGGCTTAAAGCTTCATGGCCCGATTTGGGGCCGAGTGTGAAAATCTTTCGTAGGGGCTTGATTCATCAAGCCCTGAGGGCGTACCAGAAGATTTTTTAAGAAAAAATTCTTAACCTATTTTGGTTATCCAGCCTCTAAAAATTCAAAAGGTTCTTTTCAATCCTCCAGTTCCTTGGAATAGAGCTCACCGGCAGAGGCAAGGCAAACGTGCAGACAGCCCGCCCAGGGCTGAAATTAGGACTCTCGTGCAGGAAGCTCGGAGCGCCAGGGGCAGGCCCGGGGGCGGGCCTGGAGGGGGGCCCCCACCCCTCACCCCCGTGAGTTCCGGTTTACCGACCCGGCCTTGAGGCCGGGATAATCATGGAAGATCAGCTTTGATTTTTCTGACTCTCCCCAGGAGGATCGTTCTGATGGGTAGACGGACCACACGCATGACCATGGCAGGATTGACGCTGGGGGGCCTGTTGCTGCTGGGCGTCCCGGCCTTTGCCCAAATCGACTACAACCCTTACATAGACCACAGGCAGGATTACCAGGAAAACCGCATCCAACAGGGGATTGACTCCGGGGCCCTTACCCCGGGGGAAGCCCGCTATTTGAACCAGGAGCAGGCCCGCATCCAGGCCGCCCAGGAGCGCATGGCCGCCAACGGCCGCCTGTCTCCCTGGGAACGGCAGCGGCTTGATCAGATGCAGGACCGGGCCCGGTGGGACATTCACCGCCTGAAACATAACGGCCGCACCACCCCGGACTGGAACGGCCCCCAGTATCCCGGTTGGGGCCGGCCGCCCCACCCCGGCTGGCAGGGTCGCCACTACGGCTGGCAAAACCCCCACCAGCGCGGGTATGGCCACCCCGGTTGGTATGGGCGCCACCGCGGTTGGGGCGGCCAGGCCCATTATCCCGGTTATGATCACCGGGAACACCGCCAGACAAACCGTATACAACAGGGGATTCAGTCCGGCTCCTTGACCCCGGGGGAAGCCCGCTACCTGGGAAGGGAGCAGGTCCGCATCCATGGCGCCGAAAAGCGCCTGGAGGCGAACGGCTTCGTGTCCCCCTGGGAGCGCCAACGGCTCAACCACATGCAGAACCATGCCAGCCGGGACATCTACCGCCTGAACCATAATAGCCGGACGGCCCCGGTTTTTGCCGGCAGCCAGGCCCAGGGCCCGCCGCGCTTTCACCAGGCCCGCCCGCAGATGGCGCCGGCCATGATGAGACCGCACGCCCCAATGACGGCTCGCCACCCGGGCAGCTTTAACGGCCCGGTGAACCGCGCCAACTTCACTCCTTCCCGAAGCGCCCACCGGAGGCGCTAGCCTCGGCGACAAAAAAACGAAGAGGAGAGCCGCAGGGCTTTATCCCGCCGCTCTCCTCTATCTATCTTGAAAAGCTCGAGTTTTTATTGCGAGTTGCAGTGGCAGGGTGGCACAGGCTTTCCAGCCTGTGCTGATGTGGGCTAAACGTTCATAGCCCGATTGTCACCCCCGAAGATGAAAAACTGTTGTAGGGGCGACGCAGGCGTCGCCCTTACAGGGGTTTTTACGGTAAGGCCAGTGGCTAAAAAAAAATTGCCCTTAGTTCCTATGGCGGGAAAGCGCCGCGCCTCCCCCCTTGCGTATCCTACCTTTTTCTCAGACGCCATCCCCGGGCCAGACCCAGCCCGGCCAACCCCGAGAGCAAGAGCCACACCGACCCCGGCAGGGGGGTGTGCACCGGGACCAGGGAGCCGCCGCCGTCCAGGGAGTAAGTCAGGCCATTTAAGTATGCGCTAAAGTCCGGGTCATAGTACACGTTTATGTCCCACGGACAATAGAGATTCACAATGTGATGAGGGTTTAAGGGGTCAGTTTCATCAAACTCCAGACCCAAAATGGCTCGTACATAAAGGGCCCCACCTTCGGTTTCATCAGCATCCTCTAATACTATGGTGGATTCGGCCAGGTATCTCAGATCCAAAATGCCCCAGGCGAAGTTATTTGTGTAACCCTCATATTGTGCACCGAAATCCAGCCCGTTGACTGTCAGTTTATGCGTGCTGAGCGGTCCCCCGGTCTGGAAAAACGACAGGGTGGACTGACCCGTGTTCCAGGAGGCATTCTGACTGCTGTAGTTCATAAAGTTATTGCCGATGTGCCATTCATCGCCCGCGCCCCCCACCAGGTAGCCGCTGGACTCCACGATGAGGTCGGATATGATATTAGTGGTGACCTGGTTGCTGGTATAAGAGCCGTGTTCCACATAGTTGGTGAAGGTCACGGTGGTGGTGCTGATGATGTTGCCGGTGACCTCGACCGCCCCGTAGTTGGTCATATTGCCGATGGTGGTGGCAACAATGGCCCCGCCGCTGTTGTTGATATGCACCTGACCGTTTTGGTAATTGGTCAGGTTGGCGATGTTGGCGGTGCCGCCCGTTTGGGTGAAGCTGCCGCTTCCTAAGGTATTGTTAGGGGGGATTTCTGCGTCATCCACGTCATTGATTTTCAGGTGGTCATTCACCGTCAGGCTGCCGCCTTGCTGCTCGAAAGTCCCGGCGCCCCTTAAGCCCACGGTCAAAGACTGGGTGGTTAAGGTCCCATCCTGCAGGCTATAGGAACCCGTGGCCCCGTTTTCTTGCCCCAGGACCATAATTCCCGAGTTGTTGAAGGTGCCGCCGTTCTGGGTAAAAGTGCCAGTGCCGGCTAACCCCACAATTGTGT
>JBAQHL010000112.1:0-2067 GCA_049288295.1 Desulfobaccales bacterium | reverse complement strand
CCACGCCGCCGCCGATGACCAGGGCCGACTTGGTGACGGGGAACTCCATCTTGTGGAGGGGTTCCAGGTTGGTGAGGCGGGCCGCCACCCCTCGGACCAGGTCTTTGGCCTTGTCCAGGGCTTTTTCCGGCTCGTTCATGTGCACCCAGGAATCCTGGTCCCGGATATTGGCCATCTCAAAGAGGTAGGGGTTGAGTCCCGCCTGCTGGACGGTCTCCATGAACATGGGGGCGTGGGTCCGGGGACTGCAGGAAGCCACCAGCACCCGGTTCAGTTTGTGCTCCTGAATGGCCTCCAGGATTTTCCCCTGGGTGTCGGCGGAGCAGGTGAAGAGGTTTTCATCGGCAAAGACCACATTGGGGAGGGTCTTGGCGTAATCCGTGACCGAGGGGACGTCGATGACCCCGCCGATGTTGATGCCGCAATTGCACACGAAGATGCCGATTCTGGGCTCCTCGCCGCTCACGTCCCGTTCCGGGGGCAGATCGGGTTTCTTGAGCTCCGTGCCCCGGGCGGGAGCCAGGAGTTCCCCGGCCACGGCCGCGGCCGCGGAGGCTTCCATAACAGATTGGGGAATGTCTTTGGGGTTCTGGAAGGCGCCGCACACAAACACGCCTTCCTTGTTGGTGGACACGGGTGTAAAGGGGGAGGACTTGGAGAAGCGGGTCTCGGGGACCACTTCCACGCCCAGGCGCTCGGCCAGGCCGAGGGCGTCCTTGGAGGCTTCCAGGCCCACGGACAGGACCACCAGATCAAAGTCTTCTTCTTTGAGGGTTCCATTTTCAGAGATATAGCGGATGCGCACGTCATCAGAGCCCGGCACCGGGTCGATGGTGTGAATGCGGGAGCGGATGAAGCGGACGCCATGCTCAGATTCGGCCCGCCAGTAGTATTTCTCAAAATCCTTCCCGGGAGTGCGCATGTCCATGAAGAAGATGGCGGTATCCAATTGATAGGTCTTGGCGTGTTCTTTGGCGATAACCGCCTGCTTGATGGCGTACATGCAGCACACCGAGGAGCAGTAGCTGTTGTCGCAGTGATTCAGGTCCCGGGAACCCACGCACTGGAGCCAGGCGACCTTTTTGGGCTCCTTGTGGTCGCTGGGGCGGATGAGATGGCCGGCATAGGGTCCGGAGGCAGACAATATCCGCTCGAACTCCATGCTGGTGACCACCCCGGGATAGCTGGAGTAGTGATAGGCGGCATACTTGCTGGGATCATAGGTCTGGAAGCCCGGGGCCAGGACCACTGCGCCCACGTTGAGGTCCGTGCGTTTGGGTTCCTGTTCGTGGGCCACGGCACCGGCCTGGCAGGCCACCACGCACTGCATGCACTCGGAGCAGACGCCGCAGTTGATGCAGCGTTCCGCCTCGGCCACTGCGGCCTCTTTGTCGAAGCCCAGCATGATTTCCTTGAAGGACTTGGTCCAATCTTCCGCCAACTCGGGCATTTTTGCCCGGGGTGATTTGGCCTCATCGTAAGGGATGGGGTTCCAGACGCCGTCCTTGATGGGACGCAGGGGGAATTCCCGGTCCGCCTTCAGGTCTTTGCCGTCGAGGTAGCGGTCGATGGACACCGCGGCCTCCAATCCGGCCGCCACTGCGGCGATGGCAATCCAGGGGCCGCTCACCACGTCGCCGCCCGCGAAAACGCCTTCCCGGCTGGTGGCAAAGGTGTCCGGGTCGGCCTTAATGAGACCCCGGGGGGTGAGTTCCACGCCGTCCTTGTCGGTAAGGAAAGAGAGGTTGGCCTTCTGCCCGATGGCCAGGATGACCACGTCGGCATCCTGGGTGCTGAGCTGATCTTCGAAATAGGTGGGGGCGAACCGGCCTTCCTCGTCGAACACCCGGGCTACCACCTTCAGCTCAATGCCCTTGACCTTGCCGCCCTCTGCGAGAATTTGCTTGACACCCTGGCGATGGATGAAGGGGATGCCTTCGTGCTCCGCTTCTTCCACTTCCCAGGTGTTGGCCGGCATCTCCTGGCGGTTTTCCAGGCAGACGATCTTGACATCGGCAGGATGCTGGCGTTTGGCGGTGCGGGCCACGTCCATGGCCACGTTGCCGC
>JBAQHL010000111.1:0-6273 GCA_049288295.1 Desulfobaccales bacterium | reverse complement strand
CGCAGTTGGGACTCAAAGAGCTGCCGGTCCGAATCCAAAACCTCAAGATAAGGGGTTACACCCCCAAAATACCGCTGAAAGGCCAAGTCGGTCTGCTGCTTTAAGGCCTTGACCTGCTTTTCGGCCTCGATGCGCACCTCCCGCAGACGTTGCACTGCCACCAAGGCATCGGAGACGTCCTGGAAGCCCTGCTGGATGGATTTTTTATAGGCGAGGACGGACTCCTGTTTCTGGGCCTCAGTCAGGCGGACACCGGCCCGGAGACGCCCGGCCTGGAAGATGGGCTGGGTCACCCCCGGGGTGATGAGGTCCCAGAAACTGGCCGGCCCGGTGAACAGGCTTTTCAGCGCGGCGGACTCCCAGCCTGCCACCCCGGTCAAGCGGACATTCGGGAAGAGCAAGGCCTTGGCCTCCCCCACCCGGGCATTGGCCGCCACCAGTTGCTGCTCCGCGGCGCGAATATCAGGGCGGCGCTCCAGCAGAGAAGAGGGGAGACCCGGCGGCACGGTCACCGTCAGGTTCTGCTCCAGGAGGGGTTTGCCCCGTGGGATGGGGCCCGGGTTGCGCCCTAAAAGCACGCTGATCTGGTTTTCCTTCTGCTCGATGGCCCTTTTCGCCTCAGGCACCACGGCCCTGGCCCCGTACAGCAGGTTTTCGGTCATGAGCACCGGGGTAAGGGAATCCCAGCCGTAGCTGAAGCGCGCCTTCACCAGGGTGAGGGACTCTTCCCGGACTTTCACGGTGCGCTCGCTGATATCCAGCTGCTGGTCCAGGGCCCTGAGTTCTAAATAGGCTCTGGCCACATCGCTGATCAGGGTCTGGATGACGAGCCTGCGGTTTTCTTCGGACGCGAAAAATTCCGCCCGGGCCGCTTCGGTGGCCCGGCGGAGACGCCCGAAGAAATCGATTTCCCAGGAGAGGTCCCCGAAGACCAGGCCGGCCATGCGCGTCTGTTGGGGAAGTTCGGGGGAAAAACCCTTCTCTGAAGTCCGGACGCTTTCCATTTGACCGCCGGCATTGAGCGCGGGGAAAAGGAAAGACCGCTGGATGGTCACCTGCTCCCTGGCCGCCAGCACCCGTTGGGCCGCAATCTGCACATCATAATTTTCCTTGAGGGCGATGGCGATGAGCTCCTGGAGTTTCGGGTCCTTGAAGACCTCAAACCACCTGAGATCCCCGAAGGAGGCCCCGGCCGGCTGGGTGGGAATGTCGGGCCCCTGACCCCGAAAGGTCTCCGGTGTAGGATAAGAAGGCCGCTGGTAATTGGGACCCACCTTGCAGCCCCAGAGGAGCCCCAGAGTCACCAGGACGGTCAACCAGATTCTCATGACTTATCTCCTTGCTCACCAGCGGGATCGGCCACAGTGGCGGCAGGCTGCGGATGGTCCTTGCCTTTACGGTGGGACCATTTTTCCACCACATAGAAGGTCACCGGAATGAGGAAAATGGCGATAATGGTGGCAGCCAACATCCCGCCGATAACCGAGGTGCCCATGACCTTGCGGGCAATGGCCCCGGAGCCCGAAGCCAGGGCCAGGGGCACGCACCCGAGGATAAAGGCGAAGCTGGTCATGAGAATGGGGCGGAGCCTGAGGCGCGCCCCCTCCAGGGCCGCGTCGGCCACATCCCTGCCTTTGTCATACTCCACCTTGGCAAACTCCACGATGAGGATGGCGTTTTTGGCGGCCAGGCCGATGAGCATGACCAGGCCGATCTGGGCATAGAGATTGAGCTCCATGCTCCGGAGCAAAATACCTAAGAATGCGCCGAAAACCGCAATGGGCGTCCCCAAAAGCACGCTGAAGGGGAGCGACCAGCTCTCGTATTGGGCCGCCAGGATCAGGAAAACAAAGGTCAGGGACAGGGCGAAGACGATCCAAATGGGCACCCCTTCCTGGGCCTTTTTCTCCTGGAAAGACATGCCCAGATAGTCGAAACCCATTTCAGGGGGCATGGTTTGCCGGAAGACCTCCTCCAAGGCCCTCATCCCCTGGGCCGAGCTGTAGCCGGGGGCATTGACCGCATTGATCTGGACGGCGCGGTAGAGGTTGTAGCGCATGGTGAACTCGGGCCCGGAGCGCTGCTCCAGGCTGGTGAGGGCGCTCAGGGGCACCGCGTCGCCGTTTTTGTTGCGCACGTAAAACTGGCCCAATTGCTGGGCCTTCACCCTAAATTCCCCCTCGGCCTGGACGTATACCTGCCACTGTCGGCCGAAGCGGTTGAAGTAGTTGACAAAATAACCGCCCATAAAGGCCTGCAGCACCCGGTAGACCTCGCTGATGTCCACACCTTGTTTCAGGACCTTGTCCCGGTCCACCTTGACAAAGATCTGGGGCACGGTGGGGACGAAGGTGGTGGTGACCCGACTAAGTTCCGGCCGTTTTTGGGCCGCAGCCAGGAACTTCTGGGTGTTCCCCCAAAGGAAGGGGATATCTTTCCCGGCCCGGTCCTCCAGGATGAAGGTGACGCCGCCCGCGGTGCCGATGCCCGGGATGGCCGGGGGTGAAAAGGCAAAGGCCACCCCCTGGGGAAGCTGGGCGAGCTTCTTGTTCAGGGTGGCCATGATGGCCTCGTATTTTTCTTCAGGCTTGTGGCGATCATGCCAGGGCTTGAGGGTCACGAAGAAAAAGCCGCTGTAGGTGTTGGTGACGCCACTCAGCATGCTGTAGCCGATCACCGAGGTGACATACTCCACTCCCGGGGTGTTCGCCATGATTTCTTCAATGTCCCGGCAGACCTCGCTGGTGCGCTGCAGGGAGGAGGCGTCGGGGAGCTGCACCCCGGCATACATATAGCCCTGGTCTTCTTCCGGCAGGAAGCCTCCGGGGATCCGGCCCCCTAAAAATCCCGTTAACACCGTCACCAGGACCAGGAAAAGGAGGCTTATCCCGGCCTTCCGGATAAACACGCCACACCAGCGGACATAGCCGTTGGTGGCCTTGCCGAAGACATTGTTGAACCAGCGGTAGAAGCGGCTCAACAGACCCCGTGATTCTTTCTTGGGCTTCAGGATCATGGCGGCCAGGGCCGGGGACAGGGTCAAGGCGTTGAAGGCGCTGATGAGCACCGAGATGGCGATGGTGATGGCGAACTGCTGGTAGAGCCGGCCGGTAATCCCCGGAATGAAAATGGTGGGGAGAAACACCGCGGAGAGCACGAGAGCAATGGCCACCACCGGCCCGGAGACCTCTTCCATGGCCTTAAAGGTGGCTTCCTTGGGAGAAAGCCCGTGCTCGAGGTGGTGCTCCACGGCCTCCACCACCACGATGGCGTCGTCCACCACGAGGCCGATGGCCAGGACCAGCCCCATCAGGGCAATAGTGTTGATGGAAAAGCCGATAAGAGGAAAAAAGGCAAAGGTGCCGATGAGGGACACAGGTACGGCCAGGGCGGGGATAAGGGTGGCCCGCCAGCCCTGGAGAAAGATAAAAACCACGATGATGACCAAGATGAGGGCTTCAAACAGGGTGTGGAGGATTTCTTTGATGCCCTCCCGCACCGCCTGGGTGGTGTCGAGAGCAATGACGTAGTCCATGTCCGGCGGGAAGGACTTCTTGGCCTGCTCCATGAGGGCCTTCACCCCATCCACCGCCTGGATGGCGTTGGTGCCCGGCAGCTGGTAGAGGGCCAGGACCGCGGAGGGCTTGCCGTTTAAGCGGCCCTGCAGGGCATAGGTCTGGGCCCCCAATTCTATGCGGGCCACGTCTTTCAGGCGGACCAGGGAGCCGTCCGGGTTGGCCCTGAGCACAATCTGCTCAAATTCCTCCGGGTCTTGCAGACGCCCCTGGGAGCGGATGGCATAGGTGTATTCCTGGCCTTCAGGGGCGGGCTCCGCCCCCACCTGGCCGGAGGGATTCACGGTGTTTTGTTTCTGGATGGCGTCAACGATTTCGGGAATGGTGATGTTGAGTTTGGCCAACTGGTCGGGCCTGACCCAGAAGCGCATGGCATACTGGCCGGCTCCGAAGACGGTGACGCTGGCGATGCCGGGCACCCGGGTAATCTGGTCATTTAAGTTGATGTAGGCATAGTTGGCCAGAAAAATGGCGTCGTAGGTGCTCTGGGGGGAAATGAGGGCCACCACCATGAGGGGTGCGGCGGTGGACTTTTTGATGGTGACGCCGTAGTTGCGGACGTCCGCGGGCAGCTTGGCTTCGGCCTGACTCTCCCGCATCTGGGTCAGCACCTGGTCGATGTTGGGGTCGGTTTGGACGTCGAAATTCACGTACAACTTGAGCTCGCCGTTGTTGGCGTTCAGGGAGTACATGTAATTCATGTTGTCAACGCCGCTCATTTCCTGCTCGATGGGCGTGGCCACGGACTGCTCCACCGTGAGGGCGTCGGCGCCCACATAGGTGGTATTAACCACGATTTCCGGCGGCACGATGTTGGGGTATTGGGCCACGGGCAGACCCAGGAGGGCTACCACTCCCACAATCACCATGACAATGGAGATGACGATGGCCACGATGGGGCGATTGATGAAAAAACGCGCCATAATTCCCTACCTCTCCTGCTTCCCGGTGGGGGAGGCTGGCGCGCCGGCCGGCGCTTCCTGATACGGCTTGGGGTTGACGGTCATGCCGGCTTTGACCTTTTGGATACCTTCCACAATTACCCGCTCCCCTGGGCTGAGGCCCTCAGTTATCACCCACAAGGAACCGGCCCGCTCCCCCACCTTGACCCAGCGCAGTTCCACCTTGTTGTCCGCACCCACCACGGCCACCTGGTACCTGCCCTGGATTTCGGTGACCGCCCGCTGGGGCACCAAAAGGGCTCCCTGCTGAGTTTCAATGAGGGCGCGGACTTTGGCGAACTGGCCGGGGCGCAGGAGATTGCCGGGATTGGGGAACAGGGTGGCCACCTTGATGGTGCCCGTGCCCTGGTCCACCTGACGGTCGGCGAAAGATACCTGGCCTTTATGAGGAAGGACGCTGCCGTCGGCCAGGGTGAGCTCCAGGGTGGGCCCCTCCCGATTGGATTTCCCCTCTGACGCTCTGCTATAGAGCATATATTCCTGTTCGCTAATGGGGATATACACTTTAATGGGATTCACCGTGGATACGGTGGTCAGTTCCGGGCCACCTGGCTTTCCCACCAATTCCCCCAATTGGGCCTTGGCGATACCCGCAATGCCATCGATGGGTGAGGTAATCCTGGTAAAGCTGAGATCGATTTCGGCCTTGCGCACTGCGGCCTTGGCGGCCTGCACCGCCGCCCGGGAAGAAGCCTCCCGGCCGATGGCGTCGTCCAGGTCTTTCTTGCTCACCGCGTTTATGGACGCCAGGGGCCTGATCTTCTCCAGATTGGCCTTGGCGGTGTAGAGTTGCCCATCGGCGACGGCCAGTTCCCCTCTCGCCTGCTCCAGGACGGCCTGGAAAGGCCGGGGGTCGATCTCAAAGAGGATCTGGCCTTTCTTCACCACCGACCCTTCCTTATAGTTCTGGCTGATAAGATACCCCTGAACCTGGGCGTTGATCTTGGCATTCACCAGGCCGTCGGTGATCCCCACCCACTCCCGCACGATGGGCACGTCCTTGACGACCACGTTCGCCACTTCCACTGCGGGCACAGGCGGGCTGGTGGCTTGCTTTTCCCCGCAGCCGCTCACCAGACCGGCGCACAGGCAGGTTACTGCCAGAACATAAATGATAAACCTGGCACTCCGGGCCTCATCATACCGAATCATAGGCATTGACCTCATATCTTTCAGGATCAGGGTTTTTCGTTTTGGTGCACAACCGCCAAAGCCACCAGCCGGGCTATGGTGATGGCCAGGAAAAGCTGGCCCGCCAGGGCTTCGAACATGGTCAACATCTTGGCCACCGGGTGGACCGGGGTGATATCGCCGAACCCAGTGGTGGTCAAGGTGATGAAGCTAAAATACATCAACTGCCGCTGGAGCGCATCCGGATAGCCCCCGGCGAAATCTTCCGGCAGGCGAAAGGCTTGGGGAATGGTGAGAGCCACAACATGGTAAAGGATGGCCCATATTACACCCAGAAGGAGGTACATCACCACGGCGCCGCGGATCCGGTGCCCGGTGACCGGTCCCTCCCCGAAAACCTGGACGCTCACTGCGGCCAACAAGAATCCCAGAAAAAGCAAGCTGAGGCAGGCGTTCAGGACGGTCAAAGCGAGCTCCGGCCGGATCTCCTCCACCCATTTGAGGATTATAATACCCGCTGCCAGGACAATGGCGAAGCCGTGCAGCCAGCGTTTTCTAAAGATGGTCACCACCCCGGCGACAATGATGAGAGAAAAAAAGAGGCG
>JBAQHL010000110.1:0-16131 GCA_049288295.1 Desulfobaccales bacterium | reverse complement strand
TCCCCCTCACCCTGACCCTCTCCCCCATTGGGGGAGAGGGGATGAAAAAAAGCCCCCTGGTCATACTCCCTCTCCACCCGGTGGGGGGGAGAGGGATGGGGTGAGGGGGGCCAAAGTAAAATTCGTTACCATATTTATGAAATCGTGATCTAAGTGAAGACTGATATCAAGGAAAAATCCACGCAGGCTGCCATTCCCTCCCGCGCCGATTGCCTGGCCCTTATGGCCGCTTACGGCATGTTGCCCAACATTCGGGAGCATTCCCTGCTGGTGAGGGAGGTGGCCGTGCATCTGGGGACCTCTTTGCATGAAGCAGGCTTCGGGCTGAACCTCGATCTCATCGAGGCGGGGGCATTGCTCCACGATTTGGGGAAGACCTATTGCCTGGGCACTTCCATCAATCATGCCGAATGGGGGGCTCAAGTTCTCGACTCGGCGGGCTACCCGGAGGTGGCCCAGATAGTAAGGGAGCACGTTTATCTTGAGTCAGAGGTGGAAGAGCCTCTCGCCGTCCGGGAAGCGGAAGTGGTTAATTACGCCGACAAACGGGTGCTGCACACCCAGGTGGTGACG
The DNA here is from genome assembly GCA_049288295.1 of Desulfobaccales bacterium. Taxonomy (GTDB): domain Bacteria; phylum Desulfobacterota; class Desulfobaccia; order Desulfobaccales; family 0-14-0-80-60-11; genus JBGSLA01. The sequence continues at coordinate 15,558 of JBAQHL010000110.1, read as the reverse complement.
CTGCCAGTGCGCTTTGCCGATCTCCAGGAACGCTACGGCAAAAGTGAGGAGGCCCGGCGCCGCATCGCCGGTTTGGCAGTGAAGGCCCAGCGCCTGGAAGGCAAGTTGTTTGCCTGCCTCAGTTTCAATCCAATGGACCTGCTCAAACTTAACCATGCCAGGAGGGAACCATGACCAAGATGCGCCTTGCCCTGATTGCCGGCGGCAAATCCGCGGAGAGGGAAGTGTCCTTAAAAAGCGGAGAACAAGTCTATCAGGCCCTGGACAAAAGCAAGTACGACATCCGCCGCTATGACCCCCGGGATGACCTGGAACGTCTGGTGCGGGACGCCTCGGAACTGGACGCGGCCCTGGTCATCATGCACGGCCGGGGAGGGGAGGACGGCACCCTCCAGGGCATGCTGGACCTCCTGGGCATCCCCTACCAGGGCTCAGGGGTCCTGGGCAGCGCCATCGGGATGAACAAGGAGCTGAGCAAAATTCTGTATCAGCAAGCCGGCCTCAAGGTCAGCCGGGCCTTGTTTCTTGACCGGGATAAAACCCCGGACCTCAAGGAAATCCAGGCCCAGTTGGGACTGCCCGTGGTTATCAAGCCGGTGAACGAGGGCTCCAGCATCGGCATCACCAAGGCCCGCACGCGGGAGGAATTGGAGAAAGGTCTGGCCGCGGCCTTTCCTTACGACCACCGCGTCCTGGTGGAGCAGTTTTTGGAGGGGATAGAGGTAACCTGCGGGATCCTGGGAAATAATGAGCTTACCGCTTTGCCCCTGGTGGAAATTATCCCTTCGGAGCAGTACGACTTTTTCGATTACGAGGCCAAGTACAAGCCCGGGGCCTCCACGGAAATTTGCCCGGCCCGTCTCGACGAGGCCACTACAAAAAAGGCCCAGGACGCAGCGCTTACGGCCCACCGGGCTTTGCAGTGCCGGGGCTATAGCCGCACCGACATGATCGTGAATGAGGGGGGGATTTATGTGCTGGAGACCAACACCATTCCGGGCATGACCGCCACCAGCCTTTTCCCCCAGGCCGCCAAGGCCAGCGGCCTGGAATTTCCGCAACTCCTGGATCGGCTGATCGAGTTGGCCATGGAAAAAGATTGATTCCGGGTTGCCATCCTAAGAGGTAATTTGAAGAGTTGCTATAAATTATCTGCTGAACAGGTTAAGAGGGATATGCAGATTGTGGGTCTGTTTTAACCAAGAAGACAAATCCCCCCTGCCCCCCTTTAAAAAAGGGGGGTTCAAAAAACCAGCAAGCCCAAGTCCCCCTTTGCTAAAGGGGGATTTAGGGGGATTTGATAGGCATAATAGATAATTAAAAAGTGCCCAAACGCAGGCTAAAGCCTGCGGCTACATTTAATTACCTCTATGACCGCAACTTGATATTATACCGATTGCCCGAAGGTTTTTCTTGTAGATTTTAGCCGCCTAACAGCTTCCCTACCAGTTCCTCCCAGTTCGCCAAGATGGGCCCCAGAAATTCCGGTTCTCCCTCCCATTGGGCCCGCTCCATGAGAAAGTGGCCGCGGCCGGTGGCCACCAGGAGGCCTTGGCCGGGAAGGGTGGCGACAATCTGGCCCGGGTCTGCCGCGGGAGCAGCCGGTTCAGCCAGGGGGCGTCCCCACCAGACGAAGAGTTTGCGTCCATTCAGGCTGGTGAAGGCGCCGGGGTAGGGGTGAGTCACGGCCCGCACCAGGTTATAGATCTCCTGGGCGGATTTGGTCCAGTGGATGCGGCCGTCTTCGGGGCGGCGGCCGCCGAAATAGGAGGCCTGGGAGTGGTCCTGGGGTATCCGGGGGGCCTGGCCGGTGCGCAACAAGGGGTAGGCTTCCTGCAAGACTTTTTCGGCCGCCACGGTCATCCGGGCAAAGAGGGTGAAGGCCGTGTCTTCCATGGTGATGGGCACCCGCATCTGGCCCACCATGTCCCCCCGGTCGGCTTTCTCTTCCATGTAATGGAGGGTCATGCCCGTTTCCGTTTCGCCGTGGACCAGGACCCAGTTCACCGGCACCCGGCCCCGGTACTTAGGGAGGAGACTGCCGTGCATGTTGAGGGCGCCCTTTTTCGGGAGGTCCAGGAGGGGCTGTTTGAGCATGTCCCGGTAATAACAGGAAAAAAGGAAGTCGGGCGCGAGAAGCCGCATGGTCTCCACAAAGGCCGGGTCATTGGGGTTTTTCGGCTGGTAAACGGGGAGATGGTGCTGGAAGGCCAGGTCCCTGACTGAAGCAAACCAGATGTTTTCCCTGGGGTTGTCGGCATGGGTGACCACCGCCGCGATGTCGTCCCCGAAGTCCCGGCACATGTCGATGAGGGCTTTAAGACAGAAATAGCCGATGTTGTGATAACCCATGAAGATGAGGCGCATCGTTGCTCCAGTGAAATTGAGGGGAGGGCCGGGGGAGCGGCGCTACCCGAACTTTCCGCTGGGAGCAGTTCCCTTAATCCCCAGACCAAAGCTTTTCATTTTTAAGGAATGCCTGCGTCCTTTCCAGAAAGTTTGCCGCTTTTTCCTGTAAATCCACCACGTCGGCCTCTGAAATGCCGGTTAGAAATTCATAATCGCTGATCTGTCGCTTTTCAAAAGCCCGATGGAGCCATTGGTGCATTTCCTTGGGAAAAAGTCCGGACTTGGTGAAGTGTTCACCGAAGGCCGCGACAACCGCCCGGTGGCTGGAAACGGTCTTACCCCTGGCCAAAAGCAAAGCCTCAGCACCGGAAAACATGGCATAATAAAGGCGGGAGACGGCGGAATCAAAATCTCCAGCGCGGCGCAATAGGTCGGCGGAGTCAAGATAACGCCGGGCCTTGGCCAGCATGCCCTTAATTTCTTCGGCCAGGGTCACAGGCGTTTCCCTTCCCGGCGAACGTTCTCAAAGAGAGGGCTTTTCCTCAACCTGAGCCACTCTTCGGGCACAGGAAAGGTGGCAATGAGGACATTGTGGTCCAAACCGATGTCGGCCACCCGGTCGCCGATGCGGTCTATTTCTTGACCGGGCCTGACCTCGCCCTCCAAAGCGATGAGCACATCCACATCCGAATCCGGCTGGAAATCTCCCCGGGCATAGGAACCATACAGGTAGATGCCGCGCAGCCGTTCGCCATAGACCTCCGTTAAAAGATCCTGCAATTTTTCCAAAGCCAGCTTGACTGGCACTGGAATCGGACGTTCGGACATGGAGTTATTTATCCAACGGAGAAGCATCCAGTGTCTGCCGGATGATATAGCGGGGGCGGCCCCGGACTTCCCGGTAAATGCGGCCCACGTAAGCGCCGATGAGGGCCAGGCCGAAGGTGTTGAGCCCCACGAAGACAAAGAGAATGGCGAAGAGGGTAAAGACCCCCTCGACTTCGGGCCCCACATAAAGGCGGCGGATGAAAAGATACAGGCCGAAGCAAAACCCCAAAAGGGCGATGGCCGCGCCCATGGCCCCCACCGCATGGATGGGCAGATGGGAAAAGCCGGTTACCAGGTCGAAGTTGAGGCGGAGGAGCTTGAAGAGGTTGTATTTGGAGGTGCCCCGCTCCCGCTCGGCGTGGCCCACGGGGATCTCCGCCACCCGCCGGGAAAAGAGGTTGGCCAGGGCGGGGATGAAACTGCTGGACTCCTGGCACTGGTTGATGCTGTCCACCACCTCCCGGCGGTAGGCCCGGAGCATGCAGCCGTAATCCCTGAGTTTGACGCCGGTGACCCAGGACATGGTAAGGTTCATGAAGTAGGAGGGGAGGGTCCTCAGCCAGGAATCCAGGCGGTTCTCCCGCCAGCCGCCCACGGTGTCGTAGCCTTCTTCCAGTTTGTCCACCAGTTTGGGGATGTCTTCCGGGAGGTTCTGGAGGTCGGCGTCCAGGGTGACGACGACCTGGCCCCGGGTGGTCTGAAAACCGGCAAAGATTGCCTGGTGCTGGCCGAAGTTGCGGAATAACTGGATGGCCCGGATGTGCTGGGGATGGCGCGCATGGAACCCGATAAGGATCTCCCAGGAACGATCGACAGAGCCGTCATCCACAAAAATGATCTCAAAGGAACGCCCGTAGGTTGTGAGGGTGCTAAGCAGGCGTTCGCCCAGCTCAGGCAGGTTCTCTTCTTCGTTATAGACGGGGATGACTACGGAGATGTAGGGGGCTGCCGCCTGGGTTGAGGCGGTAGAGGCCGTGCTGGTGAGAATTTTGCCTGATATATGCAACGGAAAGATCAGCCCTCAAATTGAATCTCATGAAAAGCGGGTGGAGCAGGCCGATAAGCCGGGTTCTGTGCCGATCTTGCGACCGGTGGTGATCATTCCTCTGGGACCCCGGTTACCCGGGGCCTCGCGCAACCTACCCGGAAGCTTCGGGCGGGCCGCCCTCAAGCGCTTCCCTATTTGGTCTTGCTCCAGGCGGGGTTTTCCTAGCTGCCGACGTCGCCGCCGGCACTGGTGAGCTCTTACCTCACCTTTTCACCCTTACCGTGGCCGTACCACGGCGGTCTGGTCTCTGTGGCACTTTCCGTGGGGTCGCCCCCCCTGGGAATTACCCAGCGCCTTGCCCTGTGGAGCCCGGACTTTCCTCCAGCCGCGCTGAAGCGCGGCCAGCGATCACCTGGCCTGCTCCGCGCCCTGCCACCAAGTGGCAGGACGATGCCCGATACTACATGTTACCTTTTTCGCCGGTGCTGGTCAATGGCCTGCCCGGCCAGACGGTCGGCCTCGTGATTTAAAGAGCGGTCTATATGGGAAATTTCATAAGAGTTGAATTTTGGAAGGGTTTTCTTGACCTGGCTCCAAAGGGGGTAGAGGTGGGGGGTCTTGACCTGATAAACACCCTTGACCTGCTGGACCACCAGGAGGGAGTCGGCATGGATATGCAGGTTTTTGACCCCCAGGTTCAGGGCCAGTTCCAGTCCCAGAAGGAAGGCCTGATACTCCGCGACATTATTGGTGGTTTCCCCTACATAGCGACCTTCCTGAGCCCGTTTTTGCCCTTTGGGGTCGAAAAGGACTGCTCCGGCCCCGGCCGGACCGGGATTGCCCCGGGAGGCGCCGTCCACATACAGACGCCAGACGCCAGCATCTCCCTCTTCTTGTTGAAAAAGTTCTGCGGCTTTCTGAAAGAGCCGGGTTAAATCCTCCCGGGTCAGGCCGAAGCGGCGGCATACTGCCGCAAGGTCCGGTTCCTGGGCCAGGGCCGCAAAAAACTCCCTCGGGGAAGGGGGGGCGCCACCCATGCCCCGGCCTCAGGAGGCTTTGGCCTTCCTGGTCGGAGGTTCTGCCTTCTCCTCCTCTTCTTCCTCGCCCAGCCAGTAAAGAATGCGCTGACAATGAGGGCACTGAATGATTTCTTCCCCTTTTTGCAGATCAATATATTGCTGGGGGAGAATATTCAGGTGACATCCCAGGCAGACGCCCGCCCGCACCTCAGAGATGGCGTTGCCGTTGCGGCGCCGGAGGATGAACTCATAGCGCTTCAGGAGCTGAGCGGGCAAGCCCTCCCGAAGGGATTCCCGTTGGCTCACCAGGGCAGCCCGTTGTGTTTCCAGCTCATTTACCTGGGCCGCAACTTCGGCGGCTCGGCGGTCATAAGCCGTTTTCAGTTGTTGCAGGGTCTGGTCCTGCTCGGCAATGGCCTGATTTTTGGCCTCCACCTGGTCAAAGAGTTCCAGGACCAGGGTCTCTTTCTGGTCCCGCTGGTCCTCCCGGAAGGCGATTTCCTTCAGCATGGCCTTCAGTTCCAGCTCCTTGCCGATGTCCATGAGGCGCTGGCGGCTGGTCTTGATGCCCTCCTCCAGGTCGCTTACTTCGGCCTCCATCTCGCGCAACTGCTTTTTCAGTTCCTCCAGTTCCTGGGCATGGCTGGAGCGTTTCGTCTCCAGGGCTGCCATTTCCTGCCCCATGTCCTCAAGTTCCTGGGGAAGCGTATCCAGGTTTTGGGAGAGTTCGTAATTTTTTTTGTCCAACTCATGCAAATCAATAAGCTGATGCAATTCGGGTAACAAAGCCTGCCCCTCCATCCTTCTTTTTTGTCCTGAGTTATTTTTTTGAATGAAGATTGTGCCACACAGTTTTTATGAGAGGAGGGCCAGGGCTTGGGGAACCCCATCCCTCCCTCAAGATACCTTTCTTACCAGTCATCTACAGATTTCCTGCATGGATCTCTTCAGGTTAGCTCCTCCAAACCTGACGGCGGGATGAGCTGCAGCTTTCCCGCCCTACGGGTGTTTTCCCGTCCTGGGGGTGATAGGGTTGCTGGGTGATATGTTCCATGGCTTCATTGCTGGCCATCCCCCAGTGGCGGGTTCTCAGAAAATCTCAAAGGGCGCCTTTTCTGGCGCCACTTGCACCTGCACTGCCAGGTCCCGATGCCGGAGAAATTGGGCCAGGCTTGCGGCCCAGGTTGGCATGAAGGCGACCTCGCTGGCGAAATGACCCACCTCGACAATGGCGAAGTTTTCGGTGGGGCCGGGCACGGCCTGGTGATGGCGCACCTCCCCGGTGACATAAAGGGAAGCCCCGTGGGCCTCGGCCTGGCCGATGAGGTCCCCGCCGCTGCCGCCACAGACCGCCACTTTTGACACAAAGTCAGGAGGTTGCCCCCAGACCCGCACCCGGTCAACGGCAAAGACTTCTTTTAGGCGATTCAGGGCTTCTTCCCAGGTAAGATTGGCGGGCCAGTTCCCCACCCGGCCGAACCCCAGGGTCAGGCCCGGATTAGCCAAGGGGTAGAGGTCGTAGGCCACCTCCTCATAGGGGTGGGCGGCCCGGAGGCGGGCCAAAGTGGGAGTAAGACAGCTTTCCGGGACCAAGACTTCCAGGCGGGATTCCTCGGCCCGGGAGAGGGCGGCCACCTCCCCCCGGAAGGGGCTGGCGCCCTCAAGGGGGCGATAGGTCCCCTGGCCCCGGGCGGCAAAGGAACAATGGGAGTAACGGCCGATGACCCCCACCCGGTCATCCATGAGCGCCGCCCGCACCTGCTCCTCGTAACCGATGGGGACAAAGACCGCCAGTTTAAGCCAGGCGTCCTGGCTAACCTTTGCCAGGACCTCCAGGTCCTCCAGGCCCAGTTTTTGGGCCAGATGGTCGTTCAGGCCCCCGGGGGCCAGGTCGAGGTTGGTATGGCATGAGGCCACGGCCAACCTGGCCCGCACCGCAGCGGCCAGGAGTTTTCCCGGGGCCCGGTCCTCCCGGATATCGGTGGCGGCCTGGTAAAGAAGGGGGTGGTGGGTGAGGAGGAGTTGGGCCTGTTGGGCCTGGGCTTCGGCCACCACTGCCAAGCTGGCCTCCAGGGCCACCGTAATGGTGGAAACCGGCGCCTGGGGGTTTCCCACCTGGAGGCCCACCCGGTCTTCAGGGAGGGCCCAGGTAAAGGGATAGGCTGCATCCAGGCAGGCCAGGATATCCTTTACTGTTGGCGTCATAAGACATAAAACGGGGGTGCGCACAAAGCACCCCCGGGGATGTGATCTAAGTCATTCGGATTAAAGGGTCGTTCTCGAAAGATAATACCACTCTCCTGATAGTGGGCCCACCTGGATTCGAACCAGGGACCAACCGGTTATGAGCCGGATGCTCTCACCACTGAGCTATGGGCCCTGCCATTCTTTAATAATAATTCCTCATCCCCCGAGAAACAAGGGGAAGTGAAAGTTTGCTTACGAATCAATGAAACTCTTGAGCCGGGTGCTCCGGGAGGGATGCCGGAGCTTGCGCAGGGCCTTGGCCTCGATTTGGCGGATGCGCTCCCTGGTTACATCAAAGTCCCGCCCCACCTCCTCCAGGGTGTGGTCGGTTTTTTCGCCGATGCCGAAGCGCTTGCGCAAAACGCGCTCTTCCCGGGGGGTCAGGGTTGAGAGCATCTTGGCGGTTTGCTCGGCCAGGTTCAGACCCACCACGGCCTCCATGGGGGTGGAAATCTTTTTATCTTCTATGAAATCTCCCAAATGACTGTCTTCTTCGTCCCCGATGGGGGTTTCCAGAGACAACGGCTCTTTGGCAATTTTGAGAACTTTCCGCACTTTTTCCAGGGGAAATTCCATCTTTTCGGCAATTTCCTCCGGGGTGGGCTCCCGGCCGATTTCCTGAACCAGGTAGCGGGAGGTGCGGATGAGCTTGTTGATGGTTTCGATCATGTGCACCGGGATGCGTATGGTGCGGGCCTGGTCGGCGATGGCCCGGGTGATGGCCTGGCGAATCCACCAGGTGGCATAGGTGCTGAATTTATAGCCCCGCTCGTATTCGAATTTTTCCACCGCTTTCATTAAGCCGATGTTGCCTTCCTGGATGAGGTCGAGAAACTGGAGGCCCCGGTTGGTATATTTTTTGGCAATGGAAACGACCAGGCGCAGGTTGGCCTCCACCAGTTCCCGCTTGGCTATTTCGGCTTGATATTCCCCTTTGCGGACCCGCTCCATGACCGCGAGAGTGCGGTGGGGCGTGAGACCCAACTCGTGTTCCACGTTCCGCAGCCGTTTTTCTTCCTGGCTCCAGAGTTCTTCCAACTTTTTGAGGCGGGCCGGGGTGAGGCCGTTGGGGGAGTTGATGGGCACGCCCTTCTTAAAATCCCGCAAGAGAGCCCGAAACTTTTTGGAGGACAGACCCGTCTCCTGAAGGATTGTCTGTTGGCCTCGATGGCAGGTCTTAATGGTCAGGTAATAAAGGTGGAGCCGGTGGAGAAGGTTATCCAGGTGCTGAGATTCCAGTCGAAGGCTTATGAGGCTGTCCACCATGCGGGTCTGGGTGGCGGCCAACTTATGTTCCAGTTGGCTTTTGGCTTCGGGGTCGGCCTTTGCCGCGGCCAGTTCCTTTCTGGTATCCCGGAGGTGTTCTTCCAGGGTTCTCAGTTTTTGGAGGAGCTTATGAGCCTTGAACTTTTGGGAGTTATTATCGATTTCCAGATCTTTTTCCCCGAAATTGTCCAGGGAATTATCGGGGGTCACTTTTTCCTGTTCCAACCAGCCCACCAGGGCCAGGATTTCCTTCACGGCCCAAGGGACCTCCAGGATGGCCTGCAAAGCCTCCTTTTCCCCTTCTTCGATGCGCTTGGCAATCTCCACCTCCCCTTCCCTGGTAAGGAGAGAGACCAGGCCCATCTCCTTGAGATAAAGGCGCACGGGGTCATCTAGTTTGACGGTGGTCTCCGGCTCCAGGACCAGATCCACATCCCCTTCTTCCAGATTCAGACCGGAAGAGACTTCCCCGGAGGAAAGAGGCATATCGTCAAAGATGAGGACGTCTTTGGCCGGTTCATTCAAAAAGGTGTCGGTGATAAGGGTGTCGTTAAGATCCTCCACCGTGATGAGACCGTCTTCGTCACCCATCGGCATGATGTTCGAAAACCCATCCATACCCCGTTTATTCATGCATTCTCTCCTCTTAGTGTGGGCGGCGCTTTAAGTGCCTCAAGTTGCCGGTCGATTTCCTGCCTTTGGGCAAGCAAGGACAGGAGGTTGTCATGGTCTGGATCCTGGGCGGCCCGAACCAGCTTCTCCTTCAAGACATCCCGGTCACGATGGAGCCGCCGCCGATGCAAAGCCCGGCGCCAGTCCTCGGCCACGAGGTCTGGGGAGATCTGGGAAATTTCCCCTTCGCCCAGGATCAGGGCGCAGATTTCCTGTTTACGGTCTTCCTCCTCCAGTTTGTCCAGAAAAGAACTTACGTCTAGGGCCCCATGATCCGTGCAGTGGGTGGATATGAGGCGCAGCAGATTTTGTAATTCCGGATCTTCGATGTCCTCGGCCCAATCAGCCAACTCCTGGGGGGGCACCGTGTCCGGATGGCGCAGGACCCAGCGCAGCAGTCCCTTTTCCAGGTTAATGGTGATGCCCTGGCCCCGCTCCCGGCTGAACCGGGGGCCGGTGTCGATCCGGGTGAGGGAGAGGCGCAGGTCGGTTTCCGGCACCCCCAGACGTTCAGCCGCGAACTTGAGCCACAGACCCTGCTCCACCGGATCCTGCAAGGCATTAAAGTATGGCCTGAGTTCCTCCACCACCTTCACCCGCCCTTCGATGGCCAGGCCGTGGGCCGCCACCAGGGCGTCCAGCAAAAAGGCCAGCCAGGATTGGGCTGCCTCCCAGGGAGAAGCGAAGAGACCCGGCCCGTGAGCCTGGACGTAAGTGTCCGGGTCCAGGCCTTCAGGGAGGGGAATGACCTTGACGGGGAGGCCCTCCTGAGCGAAAAGGGGGAAAGCCCGCTGCATGGCCCGGATGCCAGCGGGATCGCCGTCAAAGACCAGGACCACCCGGGAAACCAGGCTTTTCAGGAGCTTGACCTGGTCCCGGGTGAGGGCGGTGCCGAGAGAAGCCACCACCGGCGCCACCCCGTGGACCCTCAGGACCAGGAGATCCAGGTAGCCCTCCACCACCAGGGCCAGGTCCTGCCGGCGCAGGGCCTCCCGGGCCTGGGGGAGGCCGTAAAGCAGGCGACCCTTGGAATAGAGGGGGCTTTCCGGGGAGTTGAGATACTTGGGCTCGCCAACGCCCACGATGCGGCCGCCGAAGGCCACGGTCCTGTCCTGGCGGTCAAAAATGGGGAACATGACCCGGTCCCGGAAGCGGTCGTAGTAACCGCCGGAGGCCCGGGGCAGCAGCAGACCCACTTCGGCGGCGGCCTCCAGGGACAGGCCGCGGTTTTGAAAATGGCGGCGCAGGCCGTCCCATTCCGGGGGAGCGTAGCCCAGGCGGTAGGTCTGGATGATTTCGGGGGTGAGGCCTCTTTTTTCCAGATAATTCCTAGCGGGCTGGCCGGCTTGGCCTTCGAGAGTGGTTTGGTAAAAGGCTTGAGCTTCTTTATGCAGGTCGTAAAATAGTTGGCGTTTTTTGGTGCGTCGGGACTCTTCCGGACCCAGGTCCCGGACGGTGAGGGAAATGCCGTAGCGCCGGGCCAGCTCTGCGGCTGCCTCCGGGAAGCTCATTTTGTGATACTGCATGACAAAGCTGATGACGTTCCCCCCTGCCTGGCAGCCAAAACAGTAATAGATGCCCTGGTCCTGGGAGACCTTAAGGGAGGGTTTGGAATCGGCGTGGAAAGGACACACGCCCCAAAGGTCCTTGCCCTTGCGCTCCAGCTTGACGTACTGGCCCACCACCTCTTCAATGGAGGCGGCGTCCCTGATTTCCAGAAGTTTGTCTTCGGGGATGTAGGCCATTGTTGGTCAGCAGTCAGCAGTTAGTTGTTAGTTGTTAGTTGTTAGTTGTTGGTTTCAAGTTTCGAGTTTTGAGTTTTGAGTGTTGGGTGGGCACTGCCCACCACAAGGTTTTTTGCCAATTTGGTGCGCAGAGCGCACCCTGCATGAATCAATCCTTTAAATCTACGAGGGTCACCCCCGGGTTGACGTCGCCGTGGACGGCTTTGACCATGGTGTGATGTTTGAGGTGGTCCCGGACGGCCTGTTTGAGGCGGCCGGTGCCGGTGCCGTGAATTATATCCACCCGTTCCGCGCCCTGCAAGATGGCCTGGTCGAGGAGGCGGTCCACCAGGGGCAAGGCCTCTTCCACCCTGAGCCCTACGAGATTGAGGGAGGGGAGGAGGCCGGGGGTGCGGTCATATGCGAAGGGGGCGGCGGGGGTGGGCATTTCCCCGCCCCCGGCCAAGGGAGTGACCTCTTCGGGGCGGGCCCGGAGCTTTACCTGGCGCACCCGCACGGTGAGGCGCCCGTTTTTGTCCACGGCCAAAACTTCCCCGGGGAGGCCCAGGGCCGGGAGAAAAATGCGTTGTCCCGGAGTGTATTCGGGGAGTTCAGGTGGGGGCGGCGGGGCTGGGGGGGTGAGATCGGCCAGGAGGCGGGTCTCCCGGGCGGAAAGCTCCTGGCGCAGGCGGCCCCAGGACTTTTCGCCGCTCTGCATTTTCTCCAAAATATCCTTGAATTCCCCTTCCGCTTCCCGGATGCGGGCCCGAGCCTCCTGCACTTCTTCGCTGAGAAAGCGTTCCCGATCTTGGGCCAGGCGTTCCCGCTCCCGGGTAAGCTCCTCTTCCCGCCTGGCCAACTCCCCTTGCGCGGCCTTAAGTTCTTCCTCCTGCTGGTGGAGGCGTTCCCGGATTCCCTCAACTTCGGCCAGAAGCCGCCAGCCCTGCAATTCTTCGTTGTCGAGATAGCCCTCGGCTTCGGCCAGGATTTCCGGGTCCAGGCCCAATTCCCGGGCAATGGTGAGGGCGTTGCTCGAGCCCACCACCCCGTAAAACAGGCGGTAGGTGGGACGCCGGGTTTTTTCGTCAAAGACCACGGCCACGTTCTCAAAACCCGGCTCCCGCTGGGCAAAATTTTTCAGGACGGGCAGATGGGTAGTCACCGCGCCATAAGCCCCCCGGCGGTAAAAGGCCTGGAGCAGGGCCAGGGCCAAAGCGCCCCCCTCGGTGGGGTCGGTGGCGGTGCCCAACTCGTCCAGGAGCACCAGGGCCCGGCCGGAAAGCCCGGCCAGCATGGTCAGGGCTTTTTTGAGGTGGGCGGAAAAGGTGCTCAGATTCTGGTGCAGGTTCTGGGTGTCGCCGATGTCGGCGAAGACCTGGTGAAAGGGGGCAAAGCGGCTGCCTTCGGCCACCGGAATGGGGATGCCGCTTTGCACCATGAGGGTGAGCAGACCCAGGGTTTTTAAGGCCACGGTTTTGCCGCCGGCGTTGGCCCCGGAGATGACCAGAAAGCGATTTTCGGGGGTCAGGGTCAGATCTATGGGCACAATGGGGTGGGTCTGGGGGTGGTCTTTTTCCCGGGCCAGGAGCAGGGGATGGCGGGCCTGGCGAAAGTCCACCAGGCCGGTGCGCTGCAAGATGGGCTCCCGGGCGCAATACTCATGGGCAAAGCGCACCTTGGCGGCAATGGCGTCCAATTCGGCCAGGGCGTCAAGGTTGCCGGCGATTTCGTCCGAGACAAGCCGCAGCCGGTCGGTCAAGCGCCGGAGCACTTTTTCCTCTTCCCGTTTTTCCTGGTTGGTCAACAGGTTCAAGCCGTTGTTTTGCTCGACGATGGCCAGGGGCTCGAGGAACAGGGTGGAGCGGGTTTGAGAGGCATCGTGGATGATGCCGGGAATCGCCCCCTTGTGGTCAGCCTTGATGGGGATAACATAGCGGCCGTGCCGTTGGGAAATGAGGGGGTTCTGAATGACGTTTTGATAATGGTCCGAAAAGAAGCTTTGCTTGATGTGGCGGTTCAGGGCGCCCCGGGCCTCGGCCAGCTCCCGGCGCACCCGGGCCAGTTCCGGGGAGGCCCCGTCCAGGATAAAATTATGGGGGCTGATACTCTGGGCAATGACTTCCTGGAGGTCGCCGAGGTCATGCAGAGCCGCGGCCAGGCGGGCCAGGGCCTGGAGGCGGGTCCCGCCGGAGGACAGGTAGAGCCTTACCTGGCGGGTCAGGCGCAGCACCTGGAGAATGTCATTGAAAGCCGAGGGGGCGAGGAGGCTTCCGGGGACTTTGGCTTTGGCCAGATAGGCGTCAAGGTCCGGAAAGTCAGCGAGGGGGATATCCCCCTCGCGGTTTTCCAGGTCCTGAAGTTCCCGGATTTCGGTGAATTTTATTTGAATATCGGCAACATCAGCCTGAGGACGAAGCTCTGCCAGGAAAGCCCAGCCCAGGCTGGAGGCGGCATACGACTGGATTATGCGGAGAAGCCCTGAAAATTCCAGAGCATTCAAAGTATCTTCAGGCATGCCGCAATGGCCTCTCTGACGCCGATGCGGTTTTCAGGCGCTCAGACGGCGTCGCACGATTTCTTGGACGACCTTGCCGTCAGTCTGACCGGCAAGCTCAGCCATGGCGGTTTTCATTACTTTCCCCAAGTCCTTGGGGGTGCTGGCCCCCAATTGGGTGACAATGCGGTCGATGGCCGCTTCCACTTCCTCGGGGCTCAGTTGCGTGGGCAAAAAAGAGAGGAGGACTCGAAGTTCCTCCTCTTCTTTGCCGGCGAGGTCCTGCCTGCCTGCTTTGCTGAATTCCGCGATGGCGTCCCGACGCTGTTTGGCCTGGCTGTTGATGACCGCCAGATGTTCGGCGTCGCTGAGGGGATGTTTCAACTCCACCTCTTTATGGCGCACAGCCGTTTTCAGCATGCGCAACGTGGACAGGACCGTCTGTTGTTGACCTTTGATGGCTTTCTTAAAGGCCTGATCCAACTGTTCTTTAAGTGAGATCATGAGCCCTCAAGTTTGCGGAGCTTTTTCAGTGCCCGTTTTTTGGCCGCCAAAACCTTCTTTTTGCGCTTAATGCTGGGTTTCTCGTAGTGTTCACGTTTGCGAATTTCGGAGAGAATTCCTGCTTTTTCACACTGCTTCTTAAAGCGCTTAAGGGCGACCTCGAAAGGCTCGTTGGGTTTCACCCTCACGCCGGGCATTCATCTTCCCCCCTCCCCTTAGTCAGGTAAACGTAATTTGAAACGCCGGCCCCCGCGCCAGATAGGTACGGAGCCGATCATTTCTGATGATTAGCAAAATTAGGTATGTTTATCATTTATCAGCAACCTGTCAAGGGTTTTTCTCGTTTAAATGTGGTCTACGAGCCTGGGGAGGACCTCCCCGGCCTGGCCGGACAGGGCGAAATCACAATGGGCAGTGAGGGGGGTGGGGTCCGGATTGATTTCCACGACGGCAGCGCCAGACTGCCTGGCCCAGAGGGCAAAGGAGGCGGCGGGCTGCACCACTGCGGAGGTTCCCACTACCAGGACGGCCTGGCAGCGGGTGAGGGCGGTCTCAGCCCGGCGCAAGAGGTCAGGGTCCAGGGATTCGCCGAACCAGACCACGTTGGGGCGCAAAAGCCCGCCGCAGGATGCGCAGAGTGGGAGAATGGGGATGGGCACCCGGCGGTCTTCCCGGAGGGCGCCGCAGGAGAGGCAGCGCACTTCCCAGATGCTGCCGTGAATTTCCACCATCTGCCGGGACCCTGCCAGCCGATGGAGGCCGTCCACATTCTGGGTGATGAGGAGAAAGTCCGGGAGGCGGGCTTCGAGGCGAGCCAGGGCGGCGTGGCCGGGGTTGGGGCGGGCCTGGGCGATGAGGCTGCGGCGCCAGTCGTACCACTCCCACACCAGGCGGGGGTCTTGGTGGAAGGCCTGGGGGGTGGCCAGGTCTTCGGGGCGGAAGGAGCGCCAGAGGCCTTCCGGACCTCGGAAGGTGGGGACGCCGCTCTCCACGGAGATGCCGGCGCCGGTGAGCACCACCAGGTGCTCCACCCGGGCCAGGAGGTGGATGAGGGCCGCGGGGATCTCTGGGAGGATAATTCTTTCGGTGTCAGCCATGAAGGAAGCCTACGGGAGGGTCGGGTTATCTCACTTTACCCTGGGATGGCTGTTTGGCAAAGATCAAAGTTGAGGCCTCTTTTACGAAAAGTTTTTATAGGGCGGCCCCTGGCCGCCACAACAGGCTGATGGCGCGCACGGCACGCCCTATAATCTCTGTGCGGATACTCGAGGCGGGCACGGAGGCCCGCCCTACCGGCTTTTCATGCTTTATGGGTGAGCCAACGGCCCATGCGGAGCTGCTACGAAAAGTCTAAGAGTAATGTATCAGGGTGCGTCTTATACCAAGTTCCCATCAAACAAGTAATTTTCCTGTAGCCATGCCCAAGCGCAGGCTAAAGCCTGCGGCTACACTTTATTACCTCTATGA
>JBAQHL010000109.1:0-2478 GCA_049288295.1 Desulfobaccales bacterium | reverse complement strand
CAGCGGGTCCTTGCCGGCCAGAAGGTTTGACTGTTCCTGGAGAAGTTTCTGATGCCGGGCTTCTTCGGCGTCCAGGTCGGCGTCAATTTGCTTGATCTGCTTCTCGGCCTCCTGCACCTTGGCCTGCAGGGCGGGGATGCCGTCCTCCTCCGCAGCTTTTTTTTCCATGGCCTGGAGGGCCTGAACTTCCAGTTGGGCGGTCTGCTGAACCCTGGTGGCGTGTTCCCGCAGGCGCAGGGGCAATTCCAGGAGCAGGTAATAATTGGCCCGGTTGCCCTGAAAATCGATATGCCTGGCCACCCAGCCGTCCAGTTGCCGGCTGAGAAAGCCGCCCCGGTAATCCGGCGTCAGGAAACGGCGGTTCCACAGGTATATGAACAGGGGGTCTGCTTCGTAGGGCTTTCCCTTGTCAATTCGGTCCTTTTCCGCCCGGGAGGCCTTGTCCTCGGCATGTTTGACCACGGCCGCCGCGGCCTGGGCCCTCTGCAACTGTTGTCCATAGGCTGCCGTTTCCTGAAGACGCTTCCGGGTCAATTCCTGCTGGCGCTGGAGGGCTTCCCCCGCCCCGTCCCTCTGGCGCTCCAACTCGGCCCGTTGTTCCTCAAGCTGCCGCTGCCGCGCGACACTGGCAGTGGTCTGCTCATCAAGGTTGTTCCTGGTCTGTCTGAGTTTTTCCAGCAGACTGAGAATGAGTTGATCGGTTTCGTCCAGGTGGGCGATAACCTCCCTGGCCTGCAAGTCATTCAGCCTGTGCCTGGCCAGTTCTCGGTAGCGCTCGCTGGTGGCCAGGCGTAAGGCGTCGAGCTGCTGATGCAATTCCTGCAGACGGCGCCCGGCCTGCTCCTGCTCGGCCTGCGCCTGATAAACATGTTGGTTAATTAGCTGCAGATTATCTCGTCCAGGGATCATGGCGTCGCTCTCTTACCACCGGGTAATGGCCCCGCCCGTGGTGGGTATCAGGTAACTGGGGTCCAGGTAGCCCCGTTGTTTGACCCCGAAGCGGTTGTTTTGGATGATGCCGTCATCGGCTTTGTCGCGGCTGACTTTGTCAAAGGTGTCGGGGTCAACCCTGAGGCCCCACTGCCGCACGTTTCTGATGGAGCCGTCTTCTTCGCTGGTTATGGGCAGGGTCAGCCGCTCTCCCTTCGGGGTGACGGCCTCCACGATGACATAATAATTACGGGTGCCGGGCCGCTTTGGCGGCTGGCGCCAGACGCCGCTTTGCCCCCCCGGCCGGGAAACGATTCTCAGGTCGTATTCCTGAAGCACCTGGTCTTGCAACTGCTTGAGCGCGGTTGAACTTTTTAGGGCGCCCTGAACGTCGCCCCGGCCCAGGGCCTCGGTGGCGTCAGCGTAAAGTTTCTCGGCCTGGGAGCGGGCCTTGTCGTCCCGGCTTTCGGCCAGGAGGGTGTTGCGCTGGCTGCTTAGCTTCTGGGGCAGAACCGTTAGTTCGGTGAGGCCGGCAAGGGCCGCTTTAGCCTTGTCGAGGTGTCCGCTCATTTCTTTGAGCAGGGAGGTCCGCTGCTCCAAACGGTGTTTTACCGTTTGCCCCTGGGTGACATAGCTTTCAGCATCGAGGTTGGGAAACAGGGGCAGATTGCCAAAGGCCTGGAGAATGGTTTCCGCGGCGGCCAACTGCTGTTCGGCCTCCGCAGACAGGCGCTTGTTCCCCAGATCAGCTTGTGCAGCCGCCTTGCCCCTGGCCTTGTTCAGGGATTGGTTTAGCTGGGCCAGGCGTTCTTTGGCCACAGTGAGCCGATCCTGCTGCTGAGAGATCTGGGCGTTGATCTCCTGGGCGGCTCGCGCCCTGCCCCGAACTTCGGGACCCACATAGGCAACCCGGTAAACCAGGACACTGGCCAGGACCGCCGCCAGAAGGCCTGCCCCCACCTTGGCCCAGAAGCCCCGGTGGACATAAAGCCGGGCCAGCCACAAAGATCCCCGGGGCGGGGCCGGCCGGTAGGCAAAGCGGTTCTCCCGAAGCGCGGTTACGGCCTCGGCAATGATTTCATCGGTTACTTCCAGGCCCTGGGAGGCGTACATGCGCTTGACTTTTTCCAGCAGGGCCTGGTCCAGTCGGTCGGAGGCCAGTTCCCGATTCACCAGCTCCTGCTGGTGGCGCAGGGTATCCACCACGTCCATGGCCAGCATGACCTGGTCAAGTTCAACCTTGGGCTTGGCGTCGGTTGCACTCATAACTCTAAGTCAGTGCTGCTCCGGCTTTGGTCAACTCCACCAGGCGCTGTTTGCCGGCTTCCACTGCCTGCCGGATTTCCTGTTCGTTGCGGCTGCTGAGCTCCCGCAACTCGGCGATCAGGGCCCTGGACTTATCCTGGTAATTGATCACCGCATCCAAAAGCTTCTTGACGCTTTCGGCTTTAATGCCGGGACCGTAGCCCGCCTTGAGCGCGTCCTCCTGGACCTTGCCGCCCACATCCGCCAGGGTTTCCAGGCTCTGGCTCACACCCTCTTTCATAG
>JBAQHL010000108.1:0-2915 GCA_049288295.1 Desulfobaccales bacterium | reverse complement strand
GGGGTCCTCCGACCCCTGGTCCCCTCCCTCAAGAAAACTCACCCGAACATTCCCGGGATACTCATGCCGCCGGTGAGTTTGCCCATTTCCTGGGCCATCATTTCCCGGGAGCGGTTCAGGGCTTCGTTGACGGCTGCCAGGACGAGATCCTGGAGCATATCCACGTCATCGGGGCTGGCCACTTCCGGGTCGATGGTCAATGACACCAGTTCCTGGCGGCCGTTGACCACAGCCTCCACCATGCCGCCGCCGGCTTGGGCGCTGACGGTGCGTTCTCCCAGTTCCGCCTGGAGTTCCTGCATCTTGCGTTGCAGGGCCTGGGCCTGTTTCATGAGGCCGCCTATGTTTTTCACTCTGAGTTCTCCTTATTTTCGGGGTCCAGCCACTGGCCGCCGAAGACTTCCAGGGCCTGTTGTTTGAGGGCGGCCAGGTCAACGGCTTTTCGTTCCGGCCGGGGTGTTTTTTTCGGCGCCGGGGCTGAGACATGTTCAATCTGCAACTGGTACTGGGGTCCAAAAAACCTGCTCACCAAATCCTGCACCCGACTCTTTTGCCGGGGGCTGGGAAAATTCAAGGTCCTGTCCCCGGAGATCACCAGGATATTCTCCCGGAGTTCAGTCAGGTTCGCCCGGGAAAGTTTGGCATACAGCGGGCCGCCCTCTTCTTTTTGGAGAAAAGCCAGAAAGGCCTGCCATGATGCCGCCGGATTTTCCGGGTCAAAGGAGGCCGGTTCCAGGGGAGGGCCGGGAGCAGCCGGGGGTTCAGGCTCCGGGGCAGAAGCAATTTCAGGATCAGGGGCGGAGGCCGCCGGCGCTGCGGTTTTCAGGCGCCCCTCCAAGGCTTCCAGGCGTTTTAGCCAGTCGGCCAGGGGCATGAGGGGTTCCAGGTGCAGAAGACGCAACAGCAGGACCTCCAGGGCCAGACGGGGTTGGGGGGCCCGCTTGAGGTCCTCCTCACCCTGAAGGAGGACACTCAAAAGATTGTGCAGGTGCACGGGGGGCCAGGTGCGGGACAGGCGCACCAGCTCCTCCCATTCGGAGTCGGCCACGTCCGCCAGCCGGCGGGCCTCGGGGTGGAGGCCGGCCAACAGCAGGTGCCGGGCGTATTGCACCAGGTCCTGGTAAAAGCGCTTGAGATCGTGGCCCTGGTTGTAAAGTCCGTCAATAAGTTCAAGGAGGGCCGGGCCTTCCCGGTTGACAATGGCGCTAAGGGCCTGCAGGAGCGCGCCCCTGTCTGTCACCCCTAAAATTTTGGCGATTTCTGAAGGGCCTACGTGGTCCCCTCCAAAGGTGATCACCTGGTCCAGGAAGCCCTGGGCGTCCCTGAGGCCCCCTTCCGCCTCCCGGGCGATGAGGGCCAGGCTTTCGGCGTCCAGGCCCCAGCCCTCCTGCTCCGCCAGTTTAGTCAGATGCTCCTGTATGAGGGCGGTGGGGATGCGCCGGAAGTCATAGCGCTGGCAGCGGCTCAAAATAGTCACCGGCACCTTGTGAGGGTCGGTGGTGGCCAGGACAAAAACCGCATGGGCCGGGGGCTCCTCCAGGGTCTTCAAGAGGGCGTTGAAGGCCGGCAGGGTGAGCATGTGGACTTCGTCGATGATGTAAACCTTGGACTTGCCGTCCACCGGCAGGTACTTGATTTTCTCCCGCAGGTCCCGCACCTCGTCGATGCCCCGGTTGCTGGCGCCGTCGATTTCCAGCACATCCATGGACGAGCCGCCAGTGATCTCCTGGCAGACCTGGCAGGTATTGCAGGGATGGGGGGTGGGGCCGTGGACGCAGTTTAAGGCCTTGGCCAGGATGCGGGCCACCGAGGTTTTGCCCACGCCCCGGGGGCCGGAAAACAGGAAGGCGTGGGCCACACGGTCGCTGGCGATGGCATTCTGGAGCGTCTTGGTGATGGGCTCCTGGCCCACCACCTCCTCAAACGTCTGGGGACGCCACTTCCGGGCCAGAACCTGATAGGACATGGGAGAGGTTTTCGGTTTACTATTTACTATTTACTATTATCTGTTTTCTGTCAAAAAAGCAGAAATTAAAGGGGATTGCTGTTCATGAAAACTAAGCTGTGGCATTTCCATCTTGACCAAAATTACTTTAAGACTTAAAGAAGAACCGGCGAAAAATTCTCTTTCAGAAAACCAAGAACAGAAAACAGGAAACAAAAAAATGGCGGAGAGAGAGGGATTCGAACCCTCGGTAAGTCTTTTGGACCTACACGCGATTTCCAGTCGCGCCCCTTCAGCCGCTCGGGCATCTCTCCGGAGATAAAAAATTTGATTTTTCTTAGGAGCCTCTTGCAAAATTCAGTTAAAAAAGGCTCTTTTCGTACCTGATAAATTAACCCCGGTAGCACAGGCTTTCCAGCCTGTGTAAGAGCAGGCTAAAGCCTGTGGCTGCATTTTGCCAGAGGCTCTTGGGTTATTTTTTTCCTTGGGAATCCATCATCCCTCTGAAATCGATCAAAATAACCCGTTCGTTCCCCACCACCCAGGCGTCATGTCCCGGAGGCAGCGATGAAACGTCACCTACTGTCATTTCCGCTTCCGAACCGTCCTCCATAACCACGTGAAAGGTCCCGGCTAAATGATACTGCAGGTGGGTGGTTTGGCAACTCGTAGTTTGGGCCAAAGGCTTGACATGTTCAGACCATTTCCAGCCGGGCTCCAAGATGATGCGCGCCACACTGGCGCCGCCGAGAGTGACCAACTCAACTTTCCCCTTGGGAAAGGACTTGACTTCTTCAGGCTTCTCCAGGCTTTTCACTTCCAGTTTCGCCATGCCTTTTCAGACTCTTTTCAGCCGCTCGGGCATCTCTCCGCGTTATAAGTTTAAATTTTTAAAAATTAAATATAAAATTTATTCGAAGTAGCTGGTAACTTTTGACCTTCCTCTTATGCATCCCGAAATCATGATAAT
>JBAQHL010000107.1:0-1758 GCA_049288295.1 Desulfobaccales bacterium | reverse complement strand
CTACCACCTGGCGAAGGACTCGATTTATTTCATAGTTACGCAACTCAGAAATTCGTTCAGAGCCTATCCCCTTCAATGGTTTGGGCTGAGCCGGGGGGGCCGGGGGGGTTAGAGGGGGAGGTCCCTTACCGGGCGGTGGCGGGGTGACGGTGCCTTGATTCAGGTTAAACCTGGCTTCCGGGTTGCCCCCTTCCTGCCCCCGGCTGCTTATCTCAGTAGTTTTTTGTTCACTTCGGATAAGTTCGCGATTTGGAGTAAAACTTTCCTCCTGGAGATCGATTTTCTGAAAATCCAACTCGGTGGAAACCCGCACAATGGACTTACGAGGGCCCAGGATTTTATCAAAGAGGTCCTGGACCTTCCGTTCATAGCTATCTTCCACTTGGCGCTGCAGGCCCAGTTGTCCGGCGGAGAGGCCCTGGGGACCGGAGCGATCCTGGGGTTTGCTCAGGATGCGGCCTTGCAGGTCCACCACGGTTATCTGGGTTGGATGCAGGCCCGCCACGGCGCTGGCTACCAGGTTGACAATGGACTCTACCTGGCCGGGGCTGAGGGTGCGGCCGGGCCGTAATTTGAGGGCCACGGAGGCTGTCGTTTCCTTCTTATCCTCAATGAAGAGGGATTCCTTGGGGGTGACAATGTGGACCCGGGCTTCCATGATCTCCGGCATGCCGGCGATGGTGCGGGCCAGTTCACCTTGCAGGGCCCGCTGGTAATTAAGTCGCTGGACAAAATCGGTAACCCCGAAATCCTGGCGGTCAAAGAGTTCAAAACCCACACCCCCGCCCCTGGGCAGACCCTCGCTGGCCAGCAGAAGTCGGAGTTCATACATTTCGGATTTGGGCACCAGGATAGCCGCGCCATTGTTCTCCAGGCGGTAAGGAACTTTTTTCCCTTTTAATTTGGTGACAATGGCTCCTGCGTCTTCCTGGGAGAGGCCGGTAAAGAGAACCCCATAATCTTCCTGCCCCTGAACAAACACCAGGAAGCCCAGGGCCAGGAAAAGCGCCACCACCACTGCCGGAATGAGCAGGCGCTGGGTGAGAGGCAGGGCCTGGAAGCGCTCGTTAAGCCCACCGAAAAAATTTTTTATGGAGTCCATAACCTAAATAAATTCGATAACCGCTTGGCCCTTACATGGACATGCGGCTCAATTCTTCATAAGCCTGGACCAGTTTGTTCCGGACCTGGACCAGGAGCCGGAGGCTCAGGTTGGCCTTTTCCAAACCCAGCATGGCTTCATGGATATCAGTGTCCCCCAGGAGAGAGCCTTTCACCTGGGCGTCTGCCTGGCGTTGCTGGCCATTCACCTCAGTCAGCATTTTGGAGAAAAGGTTTTGCCCCTGGGAGGCAGACGGGGGGGAAGATGAACTTGAAAGTGAAGAGGCAATAATCTCCTGGTTGAAGGAAGGATTTACCTGCATAAGTATCTCTCCAAATCAGCCGGTAATGGATTTTGGTGCGTCCTCAGGTCTTGTTAACGGCCAATTTCCAGGGCCTTCAAGGCCATGGCTTTCCCGGCCCGAAACGCCGCAATGTTGGCGTCGAAAGCCCGGCTGGCCAGAACCAGGCTCACCATTTCCGTTACCGGATTGACGTTGGGCCAGGTGACCACTCCTTCCTCGTTGGCATCCGGGTGAGAGGGATCGTATTCCTGAACCAGACCTTCGGCGTTTTCCACAATGTCGGTGACCGCCACCTTGACAGGGGATTCCATGAGACTGCCGAAGTCTTCAAAGGGTTGACTCTCCAGGACGA
>JBAQHL010000106.1:0-4491 GCA_049288295.1 Desulfobaccales bacterium | reverse complement strand
TGGCGCCCCAGGATTTTTACCGTTCCAGCCACGGCCAGATTTACCGGGCCATGCTGGACCTCTGGAGCCGGGGTGAACCGGTGGACCTGGTAACGGTGACCTCCCTTCTGAAAGAACGGGGACACCTGGAGGAGGTCGGCGGGCCGGTTTTCCTGGCGGCCTTGAGCGAACACGTGGGCACCGCCGCCAATGTCGCCTACTACGCCCGTCTGGTCCACGAAAAAGCGGTGCTGCGCCGTCTGCTTGACTGCACCCAGAGCATCACCCAGGCCTGCCTGACCCCGGTTGAAGACGTGGAGCGCTTTCTTGACGACGCTGAAGCCAGCATTTTCAGGATAGCTGAGAGCAAGATTCGCTTCGGCTTCCAACCCCTCGATTCCCTGGTGGAAAAAGAAGTGGCCATGCTGGAGTCCATCTGGCACCGGGAGCAGGGCCACATCACCGGCGTGCCCAGCGGCTTCCCGGATCTGGACAAACTTACCGCCGGTTTTCAGGAGGGAGACCTGATCATCATCGCGGCCCGCCCCAGCATGGGGAAGACGGCCCTGGCCTTGAACATCGCCTTTAACGCCGCCTACCAGACCAGGGTGCCGGTGGGTTTTTTCTCCCTTGAGATGTCCAAGGAACAGATGGTGCGGCGCCTGCTGAGCAGCGCCGGCCAGATTGACGCCTCCCACCTGAGGCGGGCCTATTTCCCCGAGGAAGATGAGTGGAATAGACTCCAGGAGGGGGCCAGCTATTTGTTGGAATGCCCCATTTACATTGATGACAGCCCGGCGCCCACGGTCCTGGAGGTGCGCAGCAAGGCCCGCCGTCTCAAGGCCGAAGACAAGCTGGGGTTGCTCATCGTGGACTATTTGCAGCTCATGCGGGGTCGCAGCGATGCCCCCAGTCGGGAGCAGGAAATCTCCGATATCTCCCGCTCTCTGAAGTCCCTGGCCAAGGAATTAAAAATTCCGGTCATCGCCTTGTCCCAGCTTAGCCGCGAGGTAGAAAAGCGCCCCAGAAAAGAACCGCAACTGGCGGACTTGAGGGAATCCGGGGCCATTGAGCAGGATGCTGATGTTATCTTGTTTATTTACCGGGACGAAGTTTATAATGAAAATTCTCCTGAAAAGGGTCAGGCCCGCATCCTCTTGAAAAAGCAGCGCAATGGCCCCACCGGTGAATTCCGCCTGGCCTTCCGGGGCTTGTACACCAGGTTTGACTCCTTCGAAGCAGAAGATTCCCTGGTGTCATAGGCAATTTTCACAGATTTGGCGGTAATTCATTGCTTGGAGAACTCTGGGATATATGAATATCAAAGTTTTGGAAGTGATGGTCAAGGGGCTCGCCACCCATATCCCCGGATACCAGCGGCTTCTGGACAGGTTCGGGGTTTCCTGTCCCGGCGGCACCATTACCCCGGAATACTGTTATTCCGTCTGGTTGCGCCACCTCGAACAGGCTCATCGGCACGGACTGTCAACCGAACCGGCCGTGGTGGCGGAACTCGGCCCGGGAAACTCTCTGGGAGTGGGTCTGTGCGCCTTGTTGACGGGAGCCAGGGCATACTATGCCGTTGATATCGAGGTATATGCCAACACTTCGAGAAACCTGTACATACTGTCAGAAATCAACAGGTTTTTGAAAGAAAAACACGCAGATACCCTTTCCGATAGCGGGTTTCCCCAGCATATTCTCACCAAAGAGCGCCTGGCCTGGACGTTGGCGCCCCCGCGGCTCAATCTTATTCGGCAATGCCTCTACCACCTGAATCAACCGGTCCATGATTTGTTCCTGGGCTATTCGGTGCCAGGGAACCATGCCCTCGCCATACGGGAGAACTCGGTGGATTTCATCCTGTCCCATGCGGTCATGGAGCATGTGGAAAACCCGGAGGCGGTCTACCGGCTTTTGTTCTCCTGGCTGAAACCGGGGGGGGCCATGTCCCATATGATTGATTACCGGAGTCACAACCTCGCCAGGGAATGGAACGGCCATTGGGCCTATTCTGAGGTGCTCTGGAAGGTGATGCGCAGCAAGAGGCCGTATTTCATCAACCGCCAGCCCCATTCGGCCCATGCCGCCGCCATGCGGCGGTGCGGGTTTCGCCTCATCGGCGAGGACAAAACCAGGGAAGCCCCAGGGATTAGCCGGGAGCAACTGGCTCCGCCCTTCCGGGGACTGTCCCACGAGGATTTGACCACCGCCACCGCCTTTTTCCTGGCCGTCAAGCCCCAGGATTGAGATTCATATTGAGGGAGGGGCCAGGGGGAAGCTTCTCCTGGTTCCCAAGCCCCTGATCCGGAAAGTTTATGCAGGGTGGGCACCGCCCACCAAAATAATTGGTGCGCAGAGCGCCCCCTGCACCTCCTGGAAGCCCGTCCTGCCGCGCTAAGAGATCAGAAGGGAACCGCTTGGGCATGGCTTGCCATGCCCAAGCGCAGGCTGAAGCCTGCGGCTACATTATTATTGCCAGTTGAATGCGACTCGGTATACCTACTTTACCGTGAAAATCGGTAGGGCGGGCCTCCGTGCCCGCCTCGATTATCCACACAGGCTGGAAAGCCTATGCTACCCCTGAGGAACCTTTCTATCCAAAAAAGGGTCAGGGGAAAGGCACCCCTGACCCTCTTTTTCCTCTGTGAATGGCCTCTTACCCGGTTTTTACCTCGATGCGCCGAGGTTTGGCCTTTTCCGCCTTGGGGAGGGTGAGAGTGAGAACCCCGTTGCTGACGCTGGCCTCGATTTTCTCCTTGTCGATGAGTTCACCCACCTGGAATTCCCGGTAGTAGTCGCCGATGGCATATTCCTGGGCCAACATGGTTTCTTTCTCGGCAGGCGGAGTCACCTGCCCATAAATGGTGAGCAGGTTGTCTTTGAGGTCCAGAGTAACCCGGTCACCTGGCACTCCGGGCATATCAGCCACCAGCACCAGGGCCTGGGGGGTCTCGAAAATATCCACCGCGGGGATGAAAACCCGGCCGGGCCGCACCCGCTCACCTTTAGCCGGGACCTCTTCTTTTACCTTGGGCTTGAGTTCTTGTTCCGTCATGGTCGTTTCTCCTTTAGACACCCTTTACCTCGATCTGCCGGGGCTTGACTTGCTCCGGTTTGGCCAGGGCGATGGTGAGGACGCCGTCTTTACAGGTGGCTTCCACTTTATTGGGATCAACCTGGGCAGGCAGCCTGAGGACCCGGCGGAAAAAACCGGACTCCCGCTCCCGGCGAAGATAATTGACATTTTTCTCTTCCGTGGGGATCTGGCGTTCCCCCCGCAGGACCAGGTGCTGATCCTTGATGGTGATATCCAGATCTCTGGGGCTTACTCCCGGAAGCTCTGCCTGGACATAAATATGGTCGGCATCCTCTGAGATGTTTACCAGGGGGTATACTCCTCCCCGCCGGAATTGTC
Source organism: Desulfobaccales bacterium (assembly GCA_049288295.1). Classification (GTDB taxonomy): domain Bacteria; phylum Desulfobacterota; class Desulfobaccia; order Desulfobaccales; family 0-14-0-80-60-11; genus JBGSLA01. The sequence continues at coordinate 1,094 of JBAQHL010000106.1, read as the reverse complement.
GTTCCCGGCCGGCCATGTTGTTGAAAAGGTTGTCCATCTGCCGCTGAAGACGATCAAACTCTTGAAAAGGATCGCGCTCAAAGAAGATAGGCATATATTATCCTCCATATATCAGGGAGTTATGCATTGTTACCTTTCAAGTTAAGTAGCCCTCTCCTTTCGGTCAAGATGCAGCCTTGGAAAAAATAGGAAATTTGAATAAAGTAAAAAGTTAAATACTTTTGAGGTGTGGAGGCAGTATGAAGTTACCCTGGGAGAAAGTAACCTGGGTGCTCCTGGACATGGACGGCACCCTGTTGGATAAATATTTTGACGATTATTTCTGGGAAACCCTGGTCCCCGAAGAATTTGCCCGCCGGCGGGGCCTCAACCTGGCGGCGGCCCGCACCGAGGTCTTTGCCCGCTACAAACGGGAGGAAGGCACCCTCAACTGGACTGACATTGATTTTTGGTCCCGGGAATTGGAACTGGACATTCCTGCCTTGAAGGAATCCATCCGGCACCTCATCGAGGTACATCCGGACACAGAGGATTTCTTGAAATTTTTGCAGGAAAAACAGAAACAGGTGGCCCTGGTCACTAACGCCCACTGGAAGACCCTGGACCTGAAGATGAACCATGTGGGCCTGTTGGGGTATTTTGACGAGGTGATCTCCTCTTTTGACCTGGGCTCGCCCAAAGAGGAGAGGCGCTTCTGGGAAATCCTCCAGGAGCGGCTCCACTTCGACCCCCGGCACACCCTGCTGGTGGACGATAATGCCAACGTCCTGGCCGCGGCCAAGAACTACGGCATCTGTTACCCCTTCTTCAAGGCCAAGTCCAGCTCCCAGCTACCCCCCAATCCTCATCCTGATTTCCCCACCATCGAGAGCTTTCATGAGTTGATGGGGTAGTGAGCAGTAAAAAACTTTGCGCCTTGGCGGCTTGGCGAGAGAACAATCAATGGGCAATAAACATGTAGCCGCAGGCTTCAGCCTGCGCCTGCACGGCTGGAAGCCTGTGTTCCCAAACCTCGGCTGGTAGCACGGGCATCCTGCCCGTGCCTGGACGGGCTGGAAGCCCGTCCTACCGTGCTAAGGGATTGGGGGTGGGGG
>JBAQHL010000105.1:0-2813 GCA_049288295.1 Desulfobaccales bacterium | reverse complement strand
TCCAACTCGTCCCGTTTGGTGCAGAACGCCGCCTATCTCAAAAAGACTGGCCGCGTTGAACTGGCCATGAAGGACCTGGAGGAGGCTTATCTCAAGGAACCGGGGAACCTGGAGCTTCTGGATGTTCTCATCCAGAGCTATGAAGACCTGGGGGAATTTGACCGGGCCCAGGAGCTTTATGAGGAGGCCCTGTCCCGGAGCGGACAGCATCCGGCCCTGGAAAATAACCGTTGCTACTCCCTGTTTCTCCAAGGCCGTTTGGGCCAGGCCGAGGCCTGTTTCAGAAAGGTTCTGGCCCAGCAGCCTGACAACCAGGCAGCCAGGAATAACCTGGGGCTGGTGCTCTGCCGCCAGGGTCGGGAGGCCGAGGCTTTGTCCATGTGGCGGGAGGCCCTGAGCGATGGGGAGTCCAGACAGCGCTTGGGTCAGGCCCTGGCCACCCTTGGCAAAGAGATTCCCCCCAGTCTGGCGGGACCTGCACCGGCCCCGGCTGAGCAGCAGGTGGCCGCCGCTCCTGCACCTGCGCCTCCTGCCCCTGTAAGCCCTGGTATCCCGTGGCCGGCCTCTCAGCAAGCGTCTGCTGCCGACCCGTTTCCTGCCTCTCCAACCCCTGCCGTTGCCAGGGCCTCGGTGCCGGTTCCCCAACGGGCAGCGCCGCTTAAGTCAGAGTCGCCACCACCTGCAATGGCCAAGACCCCGGAACCGGTTCCGCAGCAGGCGGCGCCGGTAATGACCATCCCGGAACAACCCCTGGCCAGGTTATACCAACCCGCACCTCAGGCCAGTCCGGCTCATGCTGCGCCTGTCCCGACGCCCGTGGCTCCCCTGGCCGAAAAAGTGCCAACCGCGGCGGCTACTCCCGCAAAGGTTGCGGTAAAGCAGCCCCTGCCCCCAAAAACCCCGGTGTTATCAGCCCAGGATCTGAGCGGCACCTTTATTGAGGTAAGAAACGGCAACGGCATCCAGGCTCAGGCCCGGGAAATGAAAAGCCTTCTGGCCCTCGAGGGTTTCACCGTGGTGGGCATCGGCAACCACATCGACTTTGGCCTCGAGGAAACCGTTATCACCTATCGCCCTGAGGCAGCCCGAGTGGCGAAGACCCTGGCCGCCAGGTTATTACCGGGGGCGAAACTCGAGGAAGGGGGTAAACTCTCCCCGCAAGCGGACATTCGCATATCCCTGGGCCGGGATTTCGAAGCTGGTCAGCACCTTACCCAGGCAAAGGGTCCCAGGCCAACTGCCCGTAATGCAGCCCCCCCCTCTTCCCCCGAGGCGCCGGCCGCCACTCCCACGGAACAAGCGCTTACGGCGCGGGCTTCCCGTTTGGCAGCCTCTTCCAAGCTCCCAACTCCTGATTCCCTTACTGCCGAGGAGCTCAGCCAGGTGCGCATCGAACTGAAAAACGGCAACGGCGTCAGCGGGCTGGCCTTGGAGATGGGAAGCCGCCTCGACCTCGAGGGCTTCCGGGTGGTGAACGTCGGCAACCATAAAGATTATGGTCTGGAGCAAACCGTCATCGCCTTTAGACCTGAGGCAGTCCGGGTAGCCCAGGTCCTGGTGAAAAAATATTTCCCCAAGGCCACGCTTCAGGAGGAAGACACGCTGCCTCCCTGGACGGATGTGCGGGTGTCCATGGGCCGGGATCTGGTTGCCGGCCACCATCATTTAGCCCAGGCGTCCTCCGGAGAGCCCCTTCCCTGAGGTCCTGCTATTTCAAAGATCGCCGGGCTGCCAGCCAGCGCTCGAAAACCCTCCAGAGCATGGCCCCCAGTTCCTGGGCGTCTGCTTCGCTGAACTCTTTGGGGTCGAGCATCACCGCGCCTTCCATGCCCTCGCCCACGAACATCACGGCCAGCCGGTCATCCTCCCCCCGGCCTACTTGTACTGCCCCCTCTGGAATCTCAACTTTCATCTCTTCATCCTCCCAAGGCCTGGTCCCAGCCTGGCCCCTTTGTCCGGTAAGTTAGGTATGAGGTGTTGTCTGCCGACTTCAAGATGGAGACCTCTGCGCAAATCCCTCATTAACCCAAAACATCTTATAACAAATCAATATAATGCGGTGCAGGCGCCCTCGCCGCCTAAATACAGCCGGGGGCGGCTGTTCACCATAATTTCCGCAGAGGTCTCCATTCTGAATACTACCTGGAGTTATAGTAAACCAGAAACAAACGTGATATAGGAATGAAAAAAACAGGATATCTTTATGCGCCATAAAAAGGTTTGGTACTTCATCTTCGTTCTGGCCGTCCTGGTAGCGATGCTCGCCTTGAGTTCCTGCGCCAGTATGGAACAAAAACGGGACAACTTCATGACCCAGGGGAAAGCCTCCTTCGAAAAAGAAGATTATATTACCGCCAGATTGCATTTTAAAAATGCTCTGCAGCTGGACCCGGAATATGCCGAAGGACATCTGTGGTTGGGGAAAACCGAACTGCGCTTGAAGAATCCCCGGGGCGCCTTCGGATCCCTTTCCAAAGCCGCCCAACTCAATCCCGATCTTTTTGAAGCCCAGATCATCCTGGGAAATCTCTTTCTCCTGGGGAAAAATCAGGATGAGGCCGAAGCGAAGGTAAATCTGGTCCTGGCCAAGGAACCGCAAAACATCGAAGCCTTAATGTTGTCCGCCGGTCTGGCCCTGTCCCGGGAGCAACCCCAGAAAGCCTCGGAAATTCTTACAAAAGTTAGGGGGTTAAACCCTCAGAAGCTAGAAGCCTATCTGATGCAAGCAGCCATTGATATGCAGCAGAAAAAGCCGGAGGCTGCCGCCGCCCTTCTGGATGAAGGTATCAAGGCCAATCCTCAGTCCCTGCCCC
>JBAQHL010000104.1:0-2140 GCA_049288295.1 Desulfobaccales bacterium | reverse complement strand
TCATCCACGGATTTGGAGTAGTGGCGGCTGAGGTCGATGCCCAGTTCGCCCATGACCTGAATGGCCCGGGGATTGACCCGGTTGGGGCGCACTCCGGCGGAAAAGGCCTTGACCTGCCCGGCCAAATCATGGTTAATCAGGCCCTCCGCCATCTGGCTGCGGCAGGCGTTTTCGGTGCAAAGGAATAAAACCTGGAACATAAAATTTTCCTCAGGGCTGTTCTTTGAGCCATTCCTGCAGGCGCTGGTCGATCTGGTTCCGCACTTGCCGAAAGGCCGCCAGTTTTTCCTCTTCGCTTCCCGTCACTGCGGCGGGATCATCAAAAGGCCAAAACAAACGAAACAGGACCCCCGGAAAAGTCCTGGGGCAGCTTTTCTCCGCGTTGGCGCACACAATAATGAGATAGCGGAAGTTCATTTTGCCCAGGAACTCCCCAGGCCCCTTGGAGTATTGGCCGCTGAGGTCAAAGCCCTTCTCTTCCATGACTTTGCGGGTCAGGGGATTGATCTCTTTGGGTTCGTAGCCGGCGCTGTAAACCTCAAAGCGGTCGCCGGCATATTTTTTCAGAAAAGCCTCGGCCATCTGGCTTCGGGCGGTATTTCCCGTACAGAGAAACAAGATATTGGGCTTATCCATCTTTTCCATGATGACGACCTCTTTTCCTGAGTTTGTTTCCCTTGTCGCAAAAAAACGTCAGAAATAGGTTAGGAAAAGATGTGCCTTTGATGAGCCCTTGGTATAAGCGGTCCCTTGGCCTCAGCCGATCATTTTTTTAAGCTCTTCCTCGCTGGGGACCTTGCCCACCGACTTCACTTCGCCGTCCACTACCAGGGCCGGGGTCATGAAGACCCCCATGGCCATCATCTGGTTTAAGTCCTTCACCTTTTCCAACTCATATTCCAGGCCCATGGCCTTGGCAGTCTCATCGGTGCGCTTGGCCAACTCTTCACACTTGGGGCATCCCGGTCCCAACACCTGCAACTTTTTCATGGAGTTTCTCCTGTATCTTGTTTTTGGGGGAGGGGGCAATGGGCCTGTTGCCTTTAGACCTTCGTCCCCCGCTCTTGTTTGTGGTAGCCCGGGCTTCCAGCCCGGGGGGCACGGGCAGGATGCCCGTGCCCCCGGGACTGTTTTTTTGGGGGCGAGCTCGGGGCAAGGGTTGGAGGCCCGGCTCTCCCTGTCTCCTTATATCAAGGTGAGGCCTATGCGGAAGTCCCCAGAACTGTCATTCTGAGGGAGCGGAGCGACCGAAGAATCTCATAACTCTTTAAAAATACAAGATCCTTCGCTGCGCTCAGGATGACAAAAATAGTTACGCAGAGGTCTCAACTTGGTATTATCTCTGACACCAAGAAATCGGGAGAACGGGCCGGATGCCCGTGCTACCGGCACAGGCTGGAAGCCTGTGCTCCCGGAGTCTTCTATAAGGGGTTGGGGGAGGGAGTTTGAGGGAGGGGGCAGGGGTCTGTGACCCCTGGCCCTCCCCCTGCATATTCAGGCCTCACCCCATCAGCCAGCCATAGCCCAGACCCGCAAAGGTGGCGACTACGACGATGACGCTGCAAAAGACCGCAGTTTTCTTCCAGCCCATGACCCGGCCGATGACGATCATGCTGGGGAGCGACAGGGCCGGGCCGGCCAGGAGCAGGGCCAGGGCCGGCCCCTTATCCATGCCCATCATCATGAGGGCCTGGATGATGGGCACCTCGGTCAAGGTGGCAAAATACCAGAAGGCCCCGATGAGGGAAGCCAGTAAATTGGCGGTTAAGCTGTTGTCTCCCACCAGGGAGGCCACATACTGGGGGGGAATGAGGGCGCTGACAAAGCCCACCGCCAGCACCCCGCCATAAAGCAAGGGGGCCAGAAGCTTGGTGAAGTCCCAGGTGTTGTGCAGCCACTCGTCGATCTCCGGCCGGGTGAACCAGCGCCAGAGCATGAGCAGAATCAGGAGCAGGATAGCCCCGGCAATATAAAACTTGCCCTGGGCCACCGCCAGGGTGAGGCTCTGCTCCCGCTCCAGGCGCACCAGGCGCTCCTTGGGGATGGTCACCTGGTCTTCTTTCTTTTTGCCGTCCCAGTCCTGCTCTAACTGAAAGATCATATCATGGGAGCGCTCCTCCAGGACCACGGCCTGCACCTT
>JBAQHL010000103.1:0-2058 GCA_049288295.1 Desulfobaccales bacterium | reverse complement strand
GATATGTGTCACGGTCCGGGAACGCACCGGCCTCAACATGGCGGCCCTGTCGGGGGGTGTTTTTCAAAACGGCTTGCTGGCAATGAGCCTTAAAACCCGCCTGGAACACCAGGGTTTTGAGGTCCTGACCCACAGGCTGGTTCCCCCCAACGACGGGGGCCTCTCCCTGGGTCAGGCCGCCATAGCCGCAGCCCGGTTGGGGAGAAAATAGAGGTACAATTTGGGGAGAGGGCCACGGGATTGCGGCTCCCTGCCCACGAACCCTTCCGAGGAACATCTATGTGTCTTGCCATACCCATGCGAGTTGTGGAAATTGACGGGTTCATAGCCGTGGCCGAAGTGGACGGGGTGCGCCGGGAGGCCCGCCTGGATTTGATCCCGGAGGTGGCGTTGGGGGATTACATCCTGGTGCACGCCGGGTTGGCCATTGCCAGGGTGGACCCGGAGGCCGCCGAGGAAACCCTCACCGTCCTGAGGCAGCTCAGCTATGAAATATAGTGAGGAGTATCGGGACCGGGAGCTGGTTCAGAAACTCAGCCGCCAGATTAAGGATATTTCCCCCGGCCCGGCCACCCTCATGGAGGTGTGCGGCACCCACACCATGGCGGTGGCCCGTTTCGGCCTGAAATCCCTGTTGCCCCCCGAAATAAAGCTGGTGTCCGGCCCCGGCTGCCCGGTCTGCGTTACTGCGCAAGAAGACATCGACGCGTTTTTGGCCCTGGGGAATATGCCCCAGGTTATCCTGGCCACTTTCGGCGACATGGTGCGGGTGCCGGGTTCGGCGACCTCTTTGGAACGGGAAAGGGCCCAGGGGGCGAGGGTGCAGGTGGTTTACTCCCCCCTGGATGCGGTGGCCCTCGCTCGGGAAAATCCCCAAAATGAGGTCATCTTTTTCGGGGTGGGTTTCGAAACCACCATGCCGGCCACCGCCCTGGCGGTGAAGGTGGCCGTGGCTGAAAATGTCGGCAATTTTTCCGTATTTTCCGTCCACAAGACCATGCCCGCGGCCCTGCGCGCCCTGTTGGGCAGCGGGGAACTCAAGGTGTCGGGCCTGATCCTCCCAGGTCATGTCACTACCATCATCGGGCCGCAGGCCTACAGTTTCATATCGGAGGAATTCCAGATACCCAGCGCGGTGACGGGCTTTGAGCCCGTGGACATCCTTTTGGGGGTCTCTTCAATTCTGCAGCAATTGAGGGAAAATCGCGCCACGGTGGACAATGTCTATACCCGGGCGGTGCAAGCTCCGGCCAATCCCCGGGCCCAGGCCCTTTTGGAAGAGATCTTCGCACCGGAGGACGCCGCCTGGCGGGGGCTGGGGGTGATTCCGGGAAGCGGCGCCGGGCTGCGGGAGGAATACACTCCCTTTGATGCCAGGCGGCGCTTCGCGGAAATGTTAGCCGAAGTGCCTCCGGCCAAACCCACTGCCTGCCGCTGCGGCGAGGTCCTGCGGGGAACCCTGGCGCCCAGAAACTGCCCCCAGTTTGACCAGACCTGCACCCCCTCTCAGCCCCTGGGGCCCTGCATGGTTTCTAATGAGGGCGCCTGCGCCGCGGCGTATAAGTATGAGAGGGAATGAGTTGGGAGGATAAAGGAAGTGTGGGGGGAGGGCTAAAGGGCAGCGGCCCCTTACCCCCTCCCCCACACCCCTCCCCCAATCCCTTACCTGAGAACGGCAGGACGGGCTTCCAGCCCATCCAGGCACGGCACGATGCCCGTGCTACCAGCCGTAAATCGGGAGCACAGGTTGGAAGCCTGTGCTGGAACAGGCAAGATGCCTGTTCTCCCGAGCAAAGGGGGTTGGGAGGGGAGTTTGAGGTGAGGGCGGGGGAGCCACTGCTCCCCCGGCCCTCCACCTCAAAAAGCCACACCGAGACCATAATGGACCGAGTTTTATTAAGCCACGGCGCCGGCGGGCGGGAAATGGGCGAGTTGATCCGCCAAGTATTCCTGTCAGCCTACGGGTCTGAGGGCTATCAGCCTGACGACAGCGCCGTGCTCAGTGTTGAATCGCCTGAGATCGCCTTCACCACGGATGCCTTTGTGGTGGATCCCCTG
>JBAQHL010000102.1:0-2089 GCA_049288295.1 Desulfobaccales bacterium | reverse complement strand
CGGATGCCGATATTGGGGCTGTAGGCCTCGGTCAGAACATCCAGAACCGGCCCCAGGTTCACATCTATTCCCAATCTTCTCAGTTCCCGGGCTTCTATCTCCCCTTGCCGGGCGGCGTAGTCGATCTGGCCGGTGGCGCCCACCGCCTGGTTATCGGGAAACACGGTGATGCCGTCCCGGAACATGATGACCCGTCCGCCTTCATGATCCGCAGTCACCAGTAATTTGCGGCCCAGGGCCTCCTCCAGATCGGTGATCAAGGTTTTTACTTGCTGGGGCGATTCGAAGTTAATCCGGTAGAGAATCAGGCCCCCTGCTTGCAACTCTTTAAAATGACTGACGATCTCCGGGGTGATTCTCGTCCCGGGGATGCCGATGATCAGCCGTTCCCCCACCAATTCTGCAAAGTTCATGGCGATTTCATCCTGGCCTGAAAATTTCTGATACAATAGCCTGGTTTTTTATGGAAATCCAAAACCTTTTCGCAAGCAGCAGTCTCACCTGGCAGGATTACGCCGTGGTCCTGGCGCTCCTGGTTGTGCTCGTTGTCGTGGGTTTGTACTGCGGCCGGGAAGAAAAATCAACCAATGACTTTTTCCTGGGAGGGCGAAAAATCCCCTGGTGGGCGGCCTGCCTGTCTTTTGTGGCCACCGAAGTGAGCGCCGTCACCATCATCGCCGTTCCCGCCATCGCCTATATGGAAAATTGGGAATACGCCCAATTTTTCACCGGTTCTTTCCTGGCCCGCATCGCCATCGCCTTCCTGTTTATCCCGGCCTTCTACCATTACAACTGCACCTCCATTTATGAGTTTTTAAAATACCGGTTCGGGCAGGAAACCCAGATCGCGGGTTCCCTCCTGTTTTTCATTACCCGGCTCCTGGCCTCCGGCGTCCGGCTCATGGCCGCCTGTTTGGCGGTTAGCGTCCTCATCGGCTGGGCCATCTTCCCCACCATCCTCCTTTTTTCGGTTATTTGCATTGTCTATATCGCCTGGGGCGGGATCAAAGCGGTGGTGTGGACCAATGTGGTGCAGGCCCTCACCTTCACCCTGGCGGGCCTGGTGGCCCTCGCTTTCCTTTGGAGCCGCATTGACGGGGGGGCTGCGGCCGTAATGGCCCTGGCGGGAGAGGCCGGCCGGCTCCAAATCTTCAACTGGGGGCCGTCCCTGGCCGAAGCCGGTGGGTCAGCCTTTCTGAAAAGCCTCATGTCGGACCCCAATATTTTTATCCTGGCCACCCTGAACGGGTTTTTCGGCTCCATGGCGGCCTTCGGCACGGATCAGGAGCTCATGCAACGGCTGTTGACCGTGGAAACCCGAAGGGAAAGCCAGAAGACCATGCTCTTGACGCCGGTGGGCAGCTTCCTGGTGCTGATGATTTTCCTGTCCATCGGCGCCAGCCTGTTTGCCTTTTATGCCCAGCATCCTGAACTGGCCCTGCCTGACAAACTGGACAAAATTTTCCCTCATTTTGTCGAACAGACCATGCCCCCCCTGATGCGGGGGCTCATGCTGGCGGCCATTGTCATGGCCAGCATCGACTCGCCCCTGGGGTCCCTGTCTTCCTCTTTTGTGACGGACATTTACCGGCCGGTGATTTTTCCCTCCGGCAGCGACCGCCATTATCTGTTCGTTTCACGGCTGAGCGTGGTGGGGTTCGGCCTGCTCTTGGCCCTCATCGCTTACTTGTTCAGCCATTTTGACAAAATCCTCTGGCTGGCGTTCAAAATCGGGGGGGTCACTTACGGCTCTTTGCTGGGGGTGTTTCTCCTGGGTCTTTTGACCACCAGGCGCTGCAACCGGGTCAACGTGGCGGCCATGACCCTGGCCGCGCTGGGCATGCTGGTTTTGCTCATCCTCTCCGAGAAGAATATTATTCCCCTGGGCTGGACCTGGCTCATCTTGCTGGGCACCCTGGTGACCTTTGCCACGGGCTGGCTTCTGGGGGAGAAGGCCGAGGCGGGAGGTGAACCTGAGGTTGTCTCTGGCGGGGTTGGGTGAGTTTTGGGTAAACCCCACGTTAGCCTAAAAACTCTCAAAAAAAATCATACCAGAGTTTGGTTCGTATACTGTTTTACAGTCTAACGG
>JBAQHL010000101.1:0-1870 GCA_049288295.1 Desulfobaccales bacterium | reverse complement strand
GCTGATGCCGACTCGGATAATGGCTATTCCTTTATCTATGCCCGAAAACCCCGGGGTTTTGCCAAAAAAGGATAATCAAGACGTGAGGTTATAAAAATAAGAAAACGTGGAAAATGGGCCGGATGAGGGGTGAGGGGTGAGAGCGCGATTTTTCAGGCCCATCTATCTGAAAGCTCTCCCTCTGCCAAATCCGGCGTAATCACCGTCACAAACCCGGTCTCCTGAGAAAAAATATGCGTCACCTGCTCCACTTCAACGGGCCCGGCCATATCATTGTAGGAATCAAACAAGAAGACCTGGTCGTAGGGCTTCATGGCGGGCTCCCCGGTGATGACGATCTCGCCGGAGTAGAGGTCTTTCAAGGAGCGAAACAGGTGGCTCATGCCATAACGGTTGGCATAGGCGTCGCCTTCACAGTTTCGTTCCCGGACGTTGAGGTATCTGCAGAAGTCTTCCCTTAAGGCCTCATTGCACTTCATCTTCATGGTCTGGGTGGTGAAAAAATGGGAGGGGTTGGGCATGCCCTGGCCTTTGGGGAAGGCATCTGTGGCCTTGTTGACATAACCCACTTCTACGGCGTTGAAGGTGTCCCTGGCTGAGGTAATGATGCCGTTGTCGATGAGGTGGTGTTCGGAGTCGATGGTGAGGTAATGGCGGAAAGGCATTGGCGGGCGGCCAGGGGGCCGAGGAACCACGAAAACCGGCCGGCCCGGGGTAAGGGGCGGCCCCGGGGAGATGGGCGCTTCCCGGATTAGTTAGTTCCTGTCTTGATGTGGCGCTCTAGCCATTATCTCCAGGAAGGCGGCAGGGGAAACAATCGGGATATCTTGATAGCTCTTTAAGTCAGTAAGGTCTTTATCGCCGCTCACCAGATAATCGGCCTGCCCTTCCACGGCGCAGGCCAGAAATTTATTGTCTTCCGGGTCCCGGGAGGCATTGACCCGCAGAGTCCCCGGCGTAATCTCGGCCCCCTGTATCAAGCCCTCCAAAACTTTGGTTATCTGCTGAGCCGTGAGGCCATGTCTTTTTTTCACTTGGGGGGACAAGAGAACCCTGGTGATCTCCTCGAGAATTTCTGGAGAGGTCACCCAGACCATCTTGCCTCCCCGTATCCAGTTGATAATTCTGGCCGGCTTGGAATGGGGCAAAAAGGTCGCACTGATAAGGACATTGGTGTCAAGCACCACTCGGATCATGCCTTGGCTGCCCTGGCGGCCTGGCCGGCCCGTTTCCGCCTCACCTCCTGCACCGCGGCCTGAACGAAAGACAGAACCTCTGCCTCGGTCATGTCGTCAAACTTGCCCTCAGTGGCGGCTCGCAGTTGATCGATGGCCTGACCAAAGGCTTCGAGTCCGGTGGGCGTGGGCCTTTTGCTCACCAATTCTTTGGCCCGCAGCACCACCCCGCCTTCCGTGATCTCAAAGTCCAGGATGTCGCCCTCTTTGAGGTTGAGGCGTTCCCGCACCTCTTTGGGCAACGTTACCTGACCGCTGCGGAGTATTTTTGCCCAGGGCATTTGTTGGCCTCCTTGGCTGGAGTAGACAGATGTAATTATGTATTATAGTAAAATACTATAATGCTATCAAGGCCCAGCTCCAGAAGGTTATTCCTCAAACTTCACTTCCTGCTGCACCCGTAAGGCCTCCTCGGCCGTCAGGGTGGACAGGTAGCGCATGGTCATCAGCGGGCTGGCGTGGCCCAGGTGGAGTTGTAAGGCCCTGGGGTTGCCGGTCTGGCGCAGGCGCTCGATGGCCCCGGAATGACGAAACAGGTGGGGGTAGACGCGTTTGCCCAACCCGGCCTGGGCGGCCGCGGCGCCGATGATTTGCCAGGCCCTTTTACGGCCAATGGGGAAGAGGCGGTCGCCCGG
>JBAQHL010000100.1:0-7472 GCA_049288295.1 Desulfobaccales bacterium | reverse complement strand
AAAAATGGGCGGGACCACCGCGTTAACTGCCAACAGGGGTAAGCCCACCAGGAGGGCAGTGCGGCTGGCGGCTTCGTAATAGGCTACTTGTTCGGGTCCGGTAAAAAAGCCCAAGACAAGACTGTCTGCGGCATTGAAAGCCAGCATGAGGAGGACGCTTGCGTACAAGGGCCAACTGTAGCGCAACAGAGGCCCCAGGCGGGTGAAGCTTGGTTTCAGGCTTTCTTTGAGGTAAGGTCTCAACAGAACAGCCACAAACCCAAGACCCAGAGTTGAGCTCACCAGATAGGCAAGACCCAGGCTGGCGGGCGAGCTTGTGACCACCTGGCCCTGCCAGGCAAAAACAGCCACTAATGTGAGGAGACCAAGAGGATTAAGAAAGTCTTGCTGGGCGACAACCCAGCGAACACCCCCCAAGGAGCGTAAGGTTTCTCCGCAAAAAGCTGCGGCAACCGTTACCGGCAGCGCCAGGGACAGGACAGGTAAAACCTCCGGCAGGGCCCGGGCGTGAAAACACTGAACCAGCCAGCCCCTGGTCAGGAACAAGCCCAGGGCCGCAATGACACTTAAGAAAAGGACCAGGGCTAACCCGTTCCAGAATAGGCCAGCAATATCCCCCTCCCTGCCGGCTGCCTTTAAGCCGGACCCAAACCGCAGCATGCCGGTATCCAGCCCCAGGCGGCAGATCACAGACAGGGTGGTCACTAAATAGATGGCCAAGGTGTAAATGCCCAGGTTCTTGGCCCCCCAATATCGGGCCATGGCCAGGGATGTCAGACAACTCAAGGGGAGGGACATTACCTTGATTCCCAAGGCAAGGGTGGAATCAATTGCTAACCTATGTCGGATGGCGGTCAGGGAATTCATTTGTCTATTTATGTAATCACAACGAATTACAAATTTTTTCCCAACCAGACTCTTTCAAGAGCATGCTCCGGTAAGTTCGGGCCAATGCCAACCTGGGTTTCATTTACCAGACGCAAATGGCGGGTCTGTTGATTAAAGCCCTCACTTTCCTTATCCTCATGGATCAAATCACTCAGGATATTATTGACCAGCAAATACTGTTTGATCTCTTTTACCGTCATGGGGATTTCTTGGGAGGAAATATATTGTTGCTGGAGGGAGGCCCGCTCTACCCGGCATTGGTAGCTGTATTGTATTTTCACATGAAAATTCTGGAGGGTGGGTAGAATGGCGAACATATGCTTGGTCTCCAGAGCCCGGCCCATCTCCTCCATGGTTAAGAGTTCCTCATAGAGCTTCTCTCCTGACCGGATGCCGATAAAGCAGGCGGGAACCTTTTGCGGATCAAAGCCATATGCCGGAGCCAACAAGCAAGTCATGGCCTGGGCAAGATCTGAGATACGCATGACCGGCATTTTGGTGACAAAAACCTCACCCCCACAGGTCATGACGCAGGCCTCCAGCACCAATCTCACGGCTTCCTTATTGGTCATGAAGAAGCGGGTCATTTGGGGATCAGTGATGGTTACGGGGCCTCCCCGCCGAATTTGCTCGGCAAAAATGGGAATAACCGATCCCCGGGACGCGATGATGTTCCCGAAGCGGACGCTGGAAAAGCGTCTGTCGGAACTCAGGTTGGCAACGTTGGCGGCGGTTATGAGGCGCTCACCTATCAGTTTGGTGGTCCCCATGACGCTCGTTGGGTTCACTGCCTTGTCGGAACTGGTGAAGAGGACCCGCTTGACCCCCTGGCGCATGGCCGCCCCGATAACATTTTTCACCCCCAGGACATTGGTTTGCACCGCGTCAAAAGGATTGTATTCCGATAAGCCCACGTGCTTGAAGGCTGCGGCATGGAAGATGATGTCGACCCCATGGCACACCTCTTCCAACTTCCGGCTATCCCGCACATCTCCTAAAAAAGTGAAGAAGTTATGGTCTTCCCTGTAGCGCTCCCCAAGGAAAAAGAGTTCAGTCTCATTGTTGTCCAGGGCGCGGATTTCGGCGGTTTTCATGTCAAGAAGTTGCCGGACCAGTTCCTGCCCCACAGTACCTGCGGCCCCGGTAACCAATACTACTTTTTTTGAAAAGAATTCATGCATGCCTTTTATATCCTCGGATGTCTGATCAAATCCTTGGGCGGACAAACGTTCTTGTCGATGAATTTATTCATGACCGAAGAAAAGCCATCTCCCCGATAAGGCTCCCCAAAGGCGCCTCAGTTAGCAGAGTAATATTTGTCGTAGTATTTTTGGTTATAGAGGTTTTGCCTTCCCACCTCTCTGGTGTCGATCTGGTTCAGGACCATGCCCAGCATTCTGGCGTTCACCTGAGTAAAATATTGGCGGGCCAGTCTCCCAGCTTCCCGGGATGTGGATTGATGCTTGGCTACCAGCAGCACCCCATCGGCCTGCAGGGCCACAACCCTGGCATCGGCAAACCCAAGAGTGGGGGGCGTGTCAATTATGATATGGTTGAAATCTCCCCGGAGTCTCTGAAGAAGCTGCTTATAAGCCTGGGAGTTCAATAATTCTGCCGGGTTAGGGGGGACCGGGCCGGCGGAGATGAAAAATAAGTTATCCACTCCAGTCGCCTTGACAATCTCTCCCAGGGGGACGTTTCCGGTGAGGTAGCTGGTCAGGCCGAGGGTGTTTTCCATTCGAAAAACCTGATGCAGCCGTGGTCTCCTCAGGTCACAGTCCATAATCACTACCCGTCGACCATCCTGGGCAAGGGCTATGGCTAAATTAACCGAAATGGTGGACTTCCCCTCCGCAGGATGAGGACTGGTGACGACGATGGCTTCGGGGGGACCGCCGGAAACGGAGAGCATGAGTGAGGTTCGTAGATGCCGGATTGCCTCAGACATGGGCGACCTGGGGTGTTTCAACATCATCATATCCAAATCCCGCACAGGCAATTCCTGGCCATGGTGTCTTTTCATCCAGGATAGGAGACCTTGGATAGACGCCGGGAGATGTTTGTTCTTAACCGGGCTGCAGCCGTTGAAGCATAGAGGCACCACCCCCAGTGAGGGAATCTGCAGCACCCGCTCCACGTCTTCTGTGGTTTTAATGGAATTGTCCATATACTCTGCCAGAAATGCCATGCCCACCCCGAGAAACAATCCCAAAACCGATGAAAGGCCAACGAACAACAAGGGTTTGGGGAGATAGGGATCAAAAGGTGCCTCCGTGGGATCAATAACGCCAACAGTGCCGGCTACCATGGTGCTGGCCACGGTTGTTTCCCCCATACGCTCCAGGAGCGCCTTGTACAGCTTTTCCGTGGTTTGGGCGTCCCGTTTCAGGATCTGAAAGTCCACCAGGTTGTCTTGAAGCCTGCCCAACAAGCCTTTTTGCTCCTGAAAGGTCTGGGTCAGAAGATTTTCGGCCTTCACCGCGGCTTCATAATCCGCTTTAATGGTTTTTTGAAGGCGCTGCACTTCTCCCGCCAGGCGTCCCCGTAATTCTCTTAACTTGGCCTGCTCTACCTGCATCTGAGGGTGCCCGGGGAGGAAAGTGCGGTCTATGCCCGAAACTTTGGCGGTCTGGGCCACCAATTCCTGGCGCAGGTTCATGATCAGCGGGTTGTTGGTAACCGGAGGGGCATCAGGACCATGTTCTTTAATTTGCCGGTGCAGGGCCTCCTTGGCCAGGCGCTCGGATTGAGCCTTGGTCACCAGACTGCCTAATTCGATATACTTTTGGATGATGACGTTGTCTTTGTCTTCCAGGGCGAAGAAATCGTGTTTTTGGCCGAATTCGAAGAGCTTCCTTTGAGAGCCCTGCACTTTGTCGGCCATCTGCTGCAATTGCTTTCTCAACCACTCCTTCACCAGGGAAAAGGACTGGGCCCGGCTGTCAATGACCAGCTGCATGTATTCCTGAGCCAGGGTGTCGGTAACCTTCTTGGCCAGGGTGCGGTCCTGTGCCTTATAGGCGACTTCCACCAGATAGGTGTCCTTCACCGGACTTACCACCAGTCTGGAAAGGAACAGGTCGATCATCTCGCTCTGAAGTTTTTCCGGAGGCGCGCCGGGATGTTTTTCTGCCAGTGCCTTGAATTCCGGGCTGTCCTGGAGATTCAAGGCCTCGATGACCCGGGCTGCAACCCCCCGACTGGTAAGAATTTTGTATTGAGTCTCTTGAAACTTACCGACATCCTGGCCCATCTTGAGTATTGAGAGGCTATCGTGGTCGCCGGCCTGGGGACCGGAGCTGTCCTGGGTGATCTGCAACACCGTGGTGGCTTTATATATGGGGGTCATAACGAAGATGGCCGTTATCGTGAGGACCATTACCGTTGCCAGCGTTCCGATGACCCACCACTTCCTTTTTGACAAAATGTGGAAGAAGTCGCGCAGATGAGTCCGCCCTTCCGGTTCCAATTCGTAATAATCAATCTCACGAGCCACTTCGTGACTTGGGGAAACGGCCAACACAGGGGAGGTATTTTCCTTGTCCATCGTAAAAATCCTTTTTTTCAGGTTTGCGCTTGAAATCCGGTAAGTTGACCCATATGAAAATTATGGAATGAGACGGGTGGTGCCTGTTACTGAGCTTCCGGGCATGAGTTGCTTGAAAACATAGAGGCCCTTCTTGAGGGAGCCGATGTCAACCACCACCACATCGTTGTCCTTAAGGGGCACATCTTTTTCCTGACGACTTAAGACCTTGTCAAGATGGGCAGAAATCTTTATGGGGTTTCTGTTGTCGTCAAGACGCATAATGCTGACCTGGTTGGTGGCCAACACCGGATCCGCACCGCCAGCCATGGCCAGAGCCTGACTAAGGGAAAGATTATCCCGCACCGGTACGCAGCCGGGGTTCTTTACACCGCCCAGCACATAAGCGTGGCCCGCAAAGGGAACATGAACAACGTCCCCATTGCGAATGGTGACATTAAGCTCACTTACCCCCTGGACCTGCAGACGCTTCAAGTCTATGATCTGGGTCTCGGCCCGGTTGGGGCCCTGCTGCCGCATGACATGCGCCACATCCCCGGCCTTGGCTGTGCTGCCCTTGTCTTGAAGCCCCCCGGCCATGGCCAACACTTCGAGGAGTTTCCTGGGCCCGATAAGATCGTAGTAACCGGGTTTATCCACCGCTCCGGTCACCGATACCCGCTGATGCCGGTATTCTTTCACCGAGACGGAAATCTGCGGGGTCCTCAGGTAATTGGCGCTATAGGCCGCGATGAGCCGCTGCTCGATGGCCTTGGGAGAAAGCCCCGCCACCTTGACTGCTCCCACCAGGGGCAGGGTGATTTCTCCTTCCCCAGTCACCCTTACTTCCCGGTTGTGGTCATCTTGTCCAAAAAATTGGACGGCCAGCAAGTCCTCTGGTCCGACGGCATAATTCGGGTTACCGGCCAGGGGGCCTCGAGTGGGCTGGGCCGAAAGCAGCTGCTCACCTCCGGGCGAAATGCCCCCCGCCTGTGCCAGGACCGGCTCCGCCTGAAGCTGAATCACCACCACAAGGCTTATGACCAATGCCATTGCCATTGTTATTTTTATGAACGGGGTTGCTTTCATCTTTTCAAACCTCCAAAACGAGAGAGGGATTATACCCAGGCTGGGGGAGAGGCTGCCAGAAAGCTGGGCGGCCATTCCTTGCCCCCCATCCTTTGTTCATAGGAATCGGCACCCCTTGAGAAGAACTTTAGAAAGAATTATGAGAAAATTTGAAAAATTTAGAATTTTTTTAACCTCCTTAATATGTTAATAAAAAAAGAAAGTATGTTCATTTTCCACCCAAGGGGCCGAGTGTAAGGCTCTGGGGAGCCAAGGGTGGAAAACCCTTTCATTTACTGAAGGTTTATGTTAAAGACTGATGTGAGATTATCTGCCGGTAAAGTCAAAGAATATGACCTATTGCAGCTACTGTGACCTGGTGCATGGGGAGGAGCATCGGTTCTGTCAGGTCTGCGGGCAGTTGTTGAAAAGATCCCACGCCGGGGTTCGCCCGTGCAGCCGTTGCGGAGCCCATACTCTTCCAGGGCAAAAATTTTGCACAGATTGCGGCTTACCCTTACGGGTAATGCCGGCCAGCCGGGAAGAGGAAGCGGTGCCCCGATCTCCCTTGTTTTATCCCCGGGGACCTGAGCCCCGCCCCACCCGGCGGCAGCGCCGCCCCCTTTTGGCCATCCTCGGCATTGTCCTGCTTTTGGGGGTGGGCTGGGGACTTTACTGGGCCGGGAAAAAAGCCATGAATTTCATGACCCAGACGTGGTCAGGAACTACTCAGGATCTTCCCGTCACCACACCCCCCGACACGTTGAAACCCGAGGTGGAAAAACTGGCGGAAAAGATCCGGGCTGCTCACCTCAACAAGGACATCAATAAGTGGCTGGGGTCTTACGCCCCCACTTACCCCAAGCTGGGCCAATTGGAAAATACCATCCTCGAGATGTGGAAAAATCACGACGTCAAAGAAGTGGCTTACCGGATTTCCAATATACAGCGCTTGGGACCGCGGCAGGCCAGCGCCGTCATCGTTTGGAATTTCCAACTATATGACCACCGCAACCATGATTATCAGCTCTTACGGCAGGCTTACCGGATTACGGTGGAGAAAGCCAACGGGGATTGGAAAATAAAGGACAGTAAGGAAGAAGCCGAACCGAAGACGTAAAGATTGCCCGAATTTGCAAAAAGCTGACCTATCCCTTAACAATATTTAGCCTTCAGGATTCAAATAGATAAAACAGATCGTGCGAGGGAATTGCACCTAAGATGGAAAAAGGCGTTTGGTTCAAGTGGCCGTTGTTTCTCAGCGGATTACTGGCTCTGGCGTGCATGTCCTGCCAGTCCAGTCTGCCTCCCGCTCCCAGACCTGCGCTCCCTCCTCCCCCGGCAGCCGCGCCTCAACCCACTTCCCAATACCCGACCTTTTATGTGAAAGTGGGACGTCTTAACTTGCGGGCCGGCCCTGGGATGGATTTTCCGAAGATTGGCCTTTTAGAGCGCAACGAAGAGGTGGAAAAGCTTGGCGAAGCTGAGAATTGGTATCAAATCCGGGTGAAACGGGACGCCACCCTGGGTTGGGTGACCTCCGAATACCTTTCCAGCACCCCGGTGACTTCGCCCATCGAAACCCCGGTTCCGGACACCCCCACCGCAGCCCCTCCGCGGGAAACACCTCCGGCGGCGAGAGAGACAGCTCCTCCGGCTGAGCCCAAAAAACCCAAGCCTGCCAGGGTGGATACCGAACTGCCCCGAGGACCCAAACCGGTGGAAGCCGCGGAACCCCCGCCGCCAAAGGCAAAACGTGCGGAAGAACCAATCCCGGCTGCACCACCTGAGCCTCGGGCCCAGCCGGAAAAGCCAGCCCCAAAAAAGGAGGCCCCTTCTCCGGTGCAGCCCTCTCCTGAGGCGCCCGAGGACAAGCCTTCAGGCTCCGGCATCCGCATCATGTGAGATTTTTTCCTCCGCTTAAAGCATTCCCCACAAAAACCGGGGCGGGATAACCGCCCCGTTTTTTGTGGGAGGAGTCGGTAGGGTC
>JBAQHL010000099.1:0-7250 GCA_049288295.1 Desulfobaccales bacterium | reverse complement strand
CCTATTGAAAGGGCGGATTCGGCTCAGGGCAACAAGACCCTTTCGGATGGCCATCCCCCCCTGGAAGAGCTCAGGCTTGACTTAGCCCCGTTTTTCCTGTTCCAACAAAAAGGCCCTCACGTCTGGATTGAGCGCGTTATTGTCACTTTTTTGATGGCAGCGCCTAAAAACACTCTCAAGTATGATATTAATAATTCGAATTTTCGGAAAATGATATATGAATTGCTGCACTCAGGCAAGCCGGAACCTGCCGTCCAGGACCAGGCTATGGATAATTTGAACAGGCAGTTGAATATAAATCTTGAGACCACCATGCAGATAAGCCGTTCCGTTATCATCGTGCGCTAATGAGGGAATATCAATGGAGAGCTTAGATTCCCAAGGAAGAATATTGCCGGTGGGAGCCGCCGATCAAGATATCGTGAGCAAGAAAATCGCTGATAATAAGGGCCAGGGACAAAGTCCCCGGCATCAGCAACAAAAGTCAGTAAAATCATCTCTCACAACAGAAAAAGATAAGGATGCCAAGAATAAAGAATCTGGCATTGACATTATCGTTTGATGGAGGAAGTTGTGACCATCAAAAATATAGAATACTGGGTTTTAGCCCAATTGGGGCTGGAGATAATTCTCGTCTTCCTGTTGGTTTTTTTCCTGACGAAAATGAGGTCGATGAACAGAATTCTAAAAGCTTCCCAGGAAGAAGAGCAAGTCGCCTCCAGCCATTTGACCAAATTCTCAGAACAGCTGAGTCTGCTTGATAGGAAACGGGCCAACCTTGAAGAAACCTTGGGACGATTGACGGAGAAGGCCCAGACTTCGACGGAACAGCAATCCTTTTCTTCTCAGGCGGCATCAGAAGTATATGGCGTCGGCGCTCATAAACCGAGAGGAGCCTCTCTCCGGATGCAAGTAGAAGACTTGCACCTCCAGGGTTTTTCCCTGGCGGAGATTGCTCAACGCCTGGGTCTGCACCCTACAGAGGTGAAGATGGCTTTGGACTTGGGCCGACTAAGGGCAGAGTAGAGCTATCTGATCTAAGGGGAGCAACAGCCTGGTTAGGTTGGGCTTTTGTCTCAGCCGCATTCCTCCTTCCCGCAGATGTTCTTACATGGGGCATTTGTGCGCTGAGCCGATTTCCGTTAAACTCCAAAAAAGGTAACAAGCCAGGATGCAAAAGGATTGCAGCCCTATGATAAAACCTGATTTCGCACGGATTAGCCGACGGCTCCAGGCTGCCCGGGGAGAAATTGAGGCGGACCTCGTCATCGCCGGTGGTCTGGTGAGCAATGTCTACACCGGGGAATGGCTGCTCCAGGACATTGCTTTATATGATGGGGTTATCGTCGGGCTGGGGGATTATTCCGGCCCCCGCCTGGAGTTGCCCGGCCGCTATTTGGCTCCCGGCTTTATCGATGGGCATATGCACCTGGAAAGCAGCATGCTCACTCCCCGGGAGCTGGCCCGGGCCCTGGTTCCCTTGGGAACCACCACCATTGTGGCTGACCCCCATGAAATCGCCAACGTTTGGGGAACTCAGGGTCTGGACTATCTCCTGGGGGCCAGCCAGGGCCTTCCCCTGGATATTTTTTTCATGTTGCCCTCGTGCGTGCCGGCCTCATCCCTGGGGACTTCCGGCGCCTCCCTGGAAGCGGCCCAATTATTACCGTACTGTGGTCATTCCAGGATCCTGGGACTGGCAGAAGTAATGAACTATCCCGGCGTGGTGGCCGGGAACTCCCAAATCCTGGAAAAAATTGCCCTGTATCCCAAGGGGCCGGTGGATGGTCATGCGCCGCTCCTTTCCGGGAAAGCTCTAAATGCTTACCGCTTGGCTGGAATCGGCTCCGACCACGAGTGCACTGAATTGGCCGAGGCCCAGGAAAAATTGCGCCTCGGCTTTCGATTGATGATTCGTGAAGGCAGTCTCGCCAGGAACCTGGCTGATCTTTTGCCCGCGGTAACCCAGGCCACTTTGCGCCGCTGTCTTTTGGTGACGGATGACTGCCATCCGGAGGATTTGCTGAACCGGGGCCACCTTGACCATTTACTCGGTCTGGCAGTAGCCCAGGGCTTGGACCCCATGGCCGCCGTCACCATGGTTACCCTGAACCCGGCGGATTATTTTGGCTTCAAGGATCGGGGTGCCATTGCTCCGGGTATGTCGGCGGACTTGGTGGCCTTGCAGGACCTCCAGGAGTTTCGTGCGGAAAAGGTATGGAAACAAGGCAGGCTGGTGGCGGAGGACGGGCGTCTCCTCCCGGAAGTGGAACTTCCCCAGCACCCGTCCCCCTTCGCTCCCCTGCAGATTGCGCCCCTTGAACCCCAGGCTTTTTCTCCTCCGGTGACCGGGGATCTCATCAAGGTCATCGGTATCATTCCGGGGCAATTGCTTACCAAAAAGTTAATCCTGCCGCCGCCGGTTCGGGAGGGGCACCTGGGGACCGATGTGGAGCGGGACCTCCTGAAACTGGCGGTGGTGGAGCGTCATCACCGCAGCGGCCGGGTAGGAGTGGGATTGGTCAGAGGGTTCGGGATGAAAAGGGGAGCCTTGGCTTCCACCGTGGCCCACGACTCCCACAACCTGATGCTTTTGGGAGTAAGCGAAGAGGATATGCTGACCGCAGCCCGCCACCTGATGCATCTGGGAGGGGGGCTGGCGGTGGTCGCCGAGGGGCAGGTGCTGGCAGATTTGCCCTTGCCGGTGGCCGGCCTGTTGAGCCCGGCGCCTCTGGAGGAGGTGGCCCGGGCCCACGGTCGCCTCAGGGAGGCCTACCGAACTTTGGGGGGCATTCTGGATGACCCCTTTATGACCATGGCTTTTCTTTCCCTGGAGGTTATCCCGGCCTTAAAACTGACTGACCTGGGTTTGGTGGATGTCAATCGGTTTCAGATAGTCCATCTTTTTGGCGAGGATTGAAGCAAACGAGGCTATACCTGGAGTATCCTGCTTGTCCAGGGTGCAGGTAGCAAAATTTATTGGAAAAGCAAGGCGAGTTGGGAGAGACGGCGCTCGTCTCTCCCAAAGTGATATTACGGGGCCGTCTTCAGGGCGTTAACCTGTTTGGTCAGGCGGGAGATTTTTCGAGCCGCGGTGCGCCAATGCAAGGCTCCCTTCCCGGCAACCTGGGCGATAATGGGGGTCGCCTTCTGCAGGGCGGCTTCCGCCCCTTCTAAATTGTTTTGGGCCACAGCCTGGCGCACGTCCCGCACCACACTTTTGACCCTGGTTTTTCTTGCTTGGTTGCGGGTCCGACGTTTTTTACTTTGCCGGGCTCGCTTCATGGCGGAAAGATGTCTTGCCAACTCATGCCCTCCGTAGTGGAATATATAATAATGTCGTATTCAAAAAAAAATATCAAGTCTTTTCCGTGCCTATCGTCTGCCGGAAAAAAAAGTTGAAGTATCCGATCCCCGAGGTCACGGTAACGATCATGGCCACCCAGAGCAGGGCAATGCCCAATCGCTGGAAATCGAAAGCATGATAGGGATAATGCAAAATCAGCGCAGTAATGGCCACCATCTGAATCAGGGTCTTGGCTTTACCCCACCGGTCGGGCGCAAGAATAATGCCCTCGGCCGCGGCCAGGGCCCTGAGGCCGGTGACCATCAACTCCCGGCCGACAATGATGACCGTCATCCAGGCCGGCGCCCGTCCCAGGGGGATCAGCATGATGAGAGCCGCCATGACCAGGAGTTTATCCGCCAGGGGGTCCATGAATTTGCCGAACGGAGTCACGGACCGCTGACGCCTGGCCAGAAAACCGTCCAAAATATCCGTAGCTCCGGCAATGGAAAAACTCAGGGCCGCTAAAAAACTCGCCCAGGGGCTGGGAAAACACAAAAGCACCATCACCACCGGGATGGTAAATATCCGGGTGATCGTGAGCAGGTTGGGCAGATTTTTATAAGATGTCCTGTCTGTTACCATTCAGTTATTTTTTAGTGCGTTGCCAGTCGGCCAGAAATTTGGCCAGCCCGGCGTCGGTGAGAGGATGCTTGATGAGTTGCATTATAACCCCGTAAGGGATGGTGGCAATATCCGCGCCCACCAGGGCCGCCTCCAGGACATGCAGGGGATGGCGCACACTGGCCACGATAATCTCGGTGTCAAAGCCATAATTCTCAAAAATGGTGAGGATTTGCTCCACAATCTCCATGCCCCGGTGGCTTATGTCATCCAGACGGCCGATGAAGGGGCTGACGTAGGCTGCCCCGGCCTTGGCGGCCAGCATGGCCTGGACGGCCTGAAAGATCAGGGTGACGTTCACCCGGATGCCTTCCTCCGACAATATCCGGGTGGCCCGCAAACCATCCGGGGTCATGGGAATTTTTACCACCACCAGTTCATGGATGCTGGCCAGTTCCCGGGCTTCGGTCACCATGGCCCCGGTTTCCGTGGCCACCACCTCAGCGCTCACGGGTCCATGGACAATGTTGCAAATCTCCAGGATGCGAGCCCGAAAATCCACCGGGTCATTCACCCCTTCCTTGGCCGACAGGCTGGGGTTGGTGGTGACCCCGTCCACCAGACCGAGGCTGTGGGCGTCGGCAATTTCTTTAAGATTAGCGGTATCAATAAAAAATTTCATAAAACCCCCTCGTTAGTTAGTGGCCTTGCCGCCTCCTCCCCGTTGGAAGCGTTTCAGACATCCCTCTGAACAGAAAAAAAACTCCTGGCCGTCCCTGGTGAATTTCAAAGCCTCTTGGCGGGGGATGAAGGTTTTACAAACCGGATCTTGAACCAAGACGTCAGGCTGAGGCATTTTGGGAGGTTGTGGCGCCTGGCCCGTCAGGGTGAACATCTCTTTGAGGCGCCGCACCACCCGGTAGATAACATATCCCAGGACCAGACCCAGAAGTAACTGAAGAAGCATAAGTCCCTTTACGGCATTCTTTCCAGAGTAACCAATTCCCGAGGGTCCAAATCCGCCAGGAGTTCAGATGCAGTTTTCTCAAGAACCGGATGCCAGGCCTGGGGCGCAATTTCCGCTAAAGGCGCCAGAACAAAAGAGCGCCGGTGCATTTCCGGATGGGGCAGGCACAGATCCGGATCTGTGAATATGACACCGTCATACAGCAAAAGGTCAAGATCGATGACCCGGGATCCCCAGCGCTCCCGCCGGATCCGGCCCAAATCCTGTTCCACCCGGTGCAGCACCCGGAGCATTTCCTCCGGTGTCAGACGAGTGCGCACCTGAATGACGGCGTTGACGTACCAGGGCTGGTCCGGCGGCCCCAGGGGCGGATTCAAAAAAAAGGAGGAGACCTTGAGGACTTCTATTTCATCGGCGGCAGCCAGGTGGGCTATGGCCTCCTCAACTTGCCGGCGGGGCTCCCCTTCGTTAGCCCCCAGCCCCACGTAGGCCACCACCGGTTTCAGTTCTGTGATGGCAGCAGGTCCAAGGGGCATGGTTTTCCAAGGTTTGGGCAGATAGGGCCGCAGGCCGAAGCCCTAAGGCCCTCCCACTTTTTTATCAGAGCTTGGCCATCCGGGCCAGGACTTCTTCCAGGCGCTCCTTGGGCACGGTGAGCGCAAAACGAACGTAGCCCTCTCCCGGCTCTCCAAAACCCATGCCGGGCACGGTGACGATCCCGGCTTGCTCCAGCAAATGAGCCGTGAACTTCATGGAGGTAAAGCCCTGGGGCACCGGCAGCCAGACATAAAAGGTTGCCTGGGGAGCCTGAACATCATACCCCAGTTTTTTGAGCCCGGACACCAGGACATCCCGGCGTTCCTGGTAAATCCGGCAATTTTCCTTAACACAGCTCTGGTCCGAGTCCAGGGCCGCAATGCCCGCCATCTGGATGGCATTAAAAGCCCCGGAGTCAATGTTGCTCTTGATTTTGCCTAAAGCCGCGATAACTTCCCGGTTTCCCACCACCATGCCCAGGCGCCAGCCGGTCATATTGTAGGTTTTGGAGAGAGAGTGAAATTCTATGCCGATTTCCTTGGCCCCCGGAAGTTGCAGAAAGCTGGGGGGCCGATAGCCGTCAAAAGCCAGTTCCGTGTAGGAGGCGTCGTGCACCGGGACGATATGGTACTCCTGGCAAAACGCCAACATTTTCTGGAAAAAGTCCAGATCGGCCACCGCGGCGGTGGGATTGTTGGGATAATTGAAAAAGAACAGCTTGGCGTCCCGGGCCTCAATGGGGGGGATATCGTTGAAATTCGGCAGAAAATTATTTTCCCGCAAGAGCGACACCAGGAAGGGGCTGGCTCCGGCGAAGAGGGTGCCCATGCGGTAAACCGGGTAGGCCGGCGTGGTCATGAGGTTCACGTCTTCCGGGTCGTTCACCCCGAGGGGCAGGTGGGCGATGCCCTCCTTGCAGCCGATAAGGGTTAGGACCTCGGTTTCCGGCTCCAGGTCTACGTCGAACCGCCGTTTATACCAGCGGGCCACCGCCTCCCGGAAATCGTTCATGCCGGAGTAGAGAGGGTAACGGTGGGTGCTCGGGTCGGCCACCGCCTCCTTCATCCGGTCCACGATGAACTTGGGGGTGGGAAGGTCCGGGTCTCCCACTCCCAGGTCGATGATGTCTACCCCCTGGGCCCGCACCTGCTCTTTTTTTTCGTCAATTTCCTTAAAAAGATAGGGGGGGATCAACTGCAAGCGCGCTGCCGGTTTAAATAACGTCAAAGCCATTGCTTACATCCCTTCCTCTGCCAAAACTCGGTTCTGTAACGTGCCTATGCCTTCCACCCGCACGGCCACCTCATCGCCGGGCCGCATGGGGCCTACCCCGGCCGGGGTGCCGGTGGCGATGACATCGCCGAGCAGAAGGGTCATTACTTGCGATATAAAGGCAATCAGGCGGCGCACCCCAAACACCATGTTGCTGGTGCTGGCGTGCTGGCGCCGCTCACCGTTGAGATAGGCCTCCACCGTCACATTGTCCGGATCGGCCATCTCGGTTTCGATCCACGGGCCCATGGCCGCAAAGGTGTCGAAACCCTTGGCCCGGGTGAACAGGCCATCTTTTTTTTGCAAATCCCGGGCAGTGACATCGTTGAAGCAGGTGTAGCCCAGGACGTACTCCAGGGCGTTATCCTCAGGCACCCGCCGAGCGGTTTTGCCTATGACCACCGCCAACTCCGCCTCATAATCCACCCGCCGGGACATCCTGGGATAGATAATGTCCGCCCCCGGCCCGATAACCGCGGTGGAGGGCTTCAGAAATATCAAGGGCTCATCGGGCGCCTGCCGCCCGAACTCGGCGGCGTGATCCCGGTAATTGAGGCCCAGGGC